>JBDTOS010000080.1:0-9790 GCA_039933095.1 Dokdonella sp. | reverse complement strand
CGCAACGCCTGCGACCGATGCGCCCGGACTCATTGGAACGATTCCCCGTACATGCCCGGAAGTATAGCCGGGCCAAGGTGCGCCGCTGCGTTTGTACATGCGGCGAATTCCTACATCGTCGTGCGCCGATTTCGCTGGGTCGGTGTCGGCGCGAATGCTATCCTGCGCGTCACATTTAACGCGCACCGCGCAGTTTTCCGGAGATCAAACCCATGGCACGCGGCATCAACAAGGTCATCATTGTCGGCAACCTCGGTGCCGACCCCGAAACGCGCTACACCGCTGGCGGCGCGGCCATCACCACGCTCAGCCTCGCCACCTCGGAAAGCTGGAAGGACAAGCAGACCGGCGAACAGCAGGAACGCACCGAATGGCACCGCGTGAAAATGTTCGGACGCCTCGCCGAAATCGCCGGCGAATATTTGAAGAAAGGCCGGCAGGTCTACATCGAAGGCTCGCTGCGCACCGACAAATACACCGACAAGGAAGGCGTCACCAAGTACAGCACCGACATCATCGCCAACGAAATGCAGATGCTCGGTGGCGGCGGTGAAGGCGGCGCGGCAGGTGGCGGTGGCGGCGGCGGAGGCGGCATGGGTCGCGATCGTGGCGGAGATCGCGGTAGCAGCGGTGGTGATCGCGGATCATCACGCGGCCCGTCATCCGGCCCCGCGCGCAACGAACCGCCCTCGCGCAACGACGCCAGCTTCGAGGATGACGATATTCCGTTCTAGGCGCGCTCGTTCCAGCCTCGACAAGAACGCATTCGCATGTCACTCAGCGCGCGGAAAATTCGAGGCGATGAGTGCGCTGAATCTGCTCGCGCCACGCGTCGGCAACGTTTGCCCTGGCTGCAAACTCCGGCCAGCGCAGCACGGCCGCGCGTACTTCCTCGATGATGGTTTCAGCGCGACCGCGCTTCATCATCGCGCTCGTCGCGCAGGTACGGAAATCCGCCATGACGAAATCATCGCGTTTCCCGTTCAGCGTCATCTGGTGAGTCGCAGTCCATTTCCCCGCAGGGTTATAGCTGTAGCTCATATCGAAAGCCGGTGCGAGTGACCAGCGACCCTGCTTGTCCATCAGAAACGCGATGTTCTTCACGTGATCGTCCTGATTGCGCGCGACGATGTTGAACGCCATCCGCCGGAACATTTCCTCGATCGCAGTCATCCGCAGATCGAGCTGACGAATCGTCAGCAGCGCCTGCTCGTAGGCGTAGGCACCGGGTTGGTTGAAATCGAAATGGGCGAGGGCGCACAGCGATTGCATGTGCAGCTTTTCGCCGCCCGCGAGACGATCAAAACGACGAGTCATGAAATGCCGGCGTCCGCTTTCCTCCAGCAGTCGGCATTCGCTCATGCCAATGCCGGCTGCCTGCGCCATCAGGTAATAGGCGTACTCGATTGCGCCATAGCCCTTGGGGTCTTCCAGTTCCTTGTCCTTGTTGCCACTCACGCCATCGAATTTCAGAAGCCAGTATTCGAATCCGTCGCCTGCGCTGATCTGGCCCGAGCGCACCTCGTTCGTCTCGCGATTCCAGGCAATCACCGCCTTGGCCCTCGCGCCGCCTGCAGAGGTGCCCACGCGCAGGATCTCGCCCAATGCTTTTTCGCGCGTCGGTCCGGCAAAACTGCCTTGCATGCCCCCGCGCTGAGTCAGAACTTCGGACGCCAGCCGCACCAGCGCATCGACTTCGATTTTTCTTGCCTTGCGCGGCTTTGGCCCCAGCGCCGGCGCAAACTCAAGCGCACCCATGCCGCGACTGTCGACATAGCAAAGTCGTTCGACCGAATTGAAACTCTCCGGCGTGCGGCCCTGCGTCGCCAGCCATGCGTCGATCAGGGTATTTCCGAACTGGTCCGGCAGCGAATCCGAAAGCAAACCGGGCAGGCCATGAAACGTCTGCGGCGACAACTGCGGGAAGGTGAAAACGCGATCGCTCAGCGGCAGCGCGAGTGGTGCGACATCAATCCCGCTGCGCGCGAATTCCGGGTCGTATTGAAACGAAGCAAACGCCTGATCGTCTGCCATCGACACTGCGCCGATGGTGCTGCCCCACAGCTGGACGCGCGCGATCACGTGTCCTCACCCCAGGTCCATTTCCCTGTATCTCGTGGGGGCGGCGATGAACCCGATGCGCGTTGCCGCTTTCTGCCTTGCCGCTTCAACTCGGCGATCGGGCTCGCGGCGGACTGCGGAATCAGGGCGTCGAAGCGCTCGACGATTCCCAGCGCGCGACAAATGCGCAACAAGCCGGACAACTGCGTGGCAACCGCCCCGGTCTCCAGGCGCTGCACGGTACGAACGCCGACGCCGGCCTGTCTGGCCAACTCGATCTGGGTCAGGTTTTTCTCCAGGCGCAACCGCGCAAGCCGCGTGCCGACCTCGCTGAGAATGCTGCTGTCCGTGATTTGATTGTCGATCTTCATTTAACGCCATATATGGCGTATAGACCGAAAATGTCAATACAATGCGCCACTAAAGACGTATAGTATTGTCATCATCGGCAACCTCGGTGGCAGCTGTGACAGCGACGAGGCAGGAGGTGCTGGTGGCTACAGCGGCGACGGTGGCAGCAGCAGCGGCTGCGAGCGCGGAGCACCGCGCGGCCCGTCGTCCGGCCCCGCGCGCGAAACGTACCGCCATCGCGCAATGACACGGGTTTCGAAGATGACGATATTCCGTTTTAGGGATATTCAAGCGCTCCCTCGCTGTGGCAAATCGCAGACAGTTGTCCGTGTCTGTCAACGTTTCGCCACATGAGCCGTGATTTCGACTGGGCAATTGCTTCAGAGCGGGCTAAGGAAATCCCCGCGCTGGCTTTGGAGTTACATAGCCAGGCAAACTCATTACGGTCTTCAATGGCTGTCAGGGAATGCGAGTGAATCCTGAAGCCAAGGGATTCCGGTCGATGCTCTGGCAACCTCAGGCAACACGACGGCTTCGGTCGCTGTATGTCGAATCATTGCGGCGACCGTGTTCTCGATGTGCATGTTCGTATCACGCGCAACCCATGTCGTTGCATTGCCTTTGTTGCCGTATCCCGCAGCACACTCTCGCACCGCGCTTGCACCCCAAGAATCTGCAAGACCGTTCAGCGCGCCATCATCGACCGCTTTCCTCGAAAGGGTACGAATTGCCTCCGGGCTATCTTTATACAATACGTATTCGTCCACTGTAGTGATTCGAATACGACTAGGTGGTCTGCCCTGCGCGTCGGATTCTGATTGGGTTGGATAAATCACGCCATAATCGCCAAACAGTATCGATGAGGACTCAGGATCCGAGGCAAGTTGTCGCCATATCCGGAATTCGGCTCGAGGTAGATGCAGAATTTCACCCTTCTCATGGTGTGTCATGGAGTCAGGCATGCTCGACGCGGCAAAGATAACCCGACGATATCCTAGGGCTAGCGTCATTTCTGCCGCTGCACACACGGACTTCGAGAGCGCGATTTCATCGGCAAGCTCGATGGGTAAGCGGTTAAGGGATTCGGCATCCAAATACACATCAATGTCTCCGGGCGCGGTTGAAACCAAGTTTGCGGTATCTCCAAGTACGCGCCGAAGTGTCGTCGTTACTATAAAGTCTTCACTCGATATCCGTAGAGCCACGCCACGCTTCTCGCGAGCGGCAACCCGAGATACGGCATCAAAGTAAGAAGTTCCCGGTCCTCGCAGGGAAAGAGGCGCCACCACCGGCATGGATTTCAAATGGGATTGTCGGGAGAGGTCGAAAACATAGTCGACGACATGCTGCCCATCAGGCAGCCTTGTCTCAGGCTCGTAGCGCGAGAAATCCAGGTAAATCTCGTCGCCCGTTCCCCAAGAAATTTTAATTTCCCGAATTTTCTCGGCGAAGTAATGCTCCAGTGAGCGACTATCCTTCGAACTCTGTACGGGGAAGTCGAGCAGCGGACAAGTGAGAATTCGCGTTTTTGGTGCCAGACGCCCGATGGCATCGATCTCACCGGCTTTCGCACGCAGAATCGGGAAATAGATCGGACTGGTCATAAAAGGCCTAAGACCACTTCACTTCGGGGAACATCGCCCTCACCGTGCGATACCCCACCAGCCTCGAGAACAAGGAATAATTGCGACGCTCATAGCGGATTCGGCCTGCAACGACCGCTGAACTCACCTGCATGCGATTAGCGAATTCCTGGATTGTAGGTGTCGACGGGTTCAAATGTGCGTGACTTCGGCGCCATGTCGCCTTGTCGATGAGAATCTCGGCCGCAAGCTCATTGGCCTCCCGTTCAATTTCTTCCACATCCGCATCGGGTTTCTCGATGTTCTCGTCCGCGATTGCGCGACAGCTTATGTCGTCCAGGTGTTTCCATGCGTGCACGAGTTCGTGCATCAACGTGAACCAGAAATTGTCGAGACGGTCTTCACGAATGGTCATTCCGATGACTGGCGCACCGTTGCGACCGATCATTGCCGCGCCATCGAGACGGGTCGGCGACAAATGCGGCTCAACCACAAGCGCGATCCCTCGCTCCGCCAGGAAATTCATCGCCAATCGCGGCCCGTCTTCCATCCAGCTTAGACGGGCGATGTAGCGAAGAACAACCAGATTCAGGCAATCCTTCTGGTAGCGCCCACGCAAGTAATGACGCGATTCTGCGATCTCACGAACGCGTGCCAGCCAGAGTTGGATACGCACATGATTGGTGCGCGCGTTGCCACCGAAAATCCGCGTATGCCGGAGCAACACAGGACTGGTCGAGGGAGCCAGCAGTCGATGGACGAGCTGCTTGGCAGTAACACCCGCTTCAATCCAACCACGCCGTTGCAACACATCGAGTGGGATATCTGCTTCGTCGAATTCCGCCTCAGCCTTGTATTCCACGGCGGGTTCGCGGACGAGCAATGCCGGGGGTATATCAAGCTTTTCGTGCAGAGCCCGAATCATCGGCAACGTGAGCGACCGCTTGCGGGAAAGAATCTCCGACGCACGATTCCGCCCTCCAAGTAACCCGGCAATGTCCTTCTGGCGCAGGCCTTTTTCTTCCATGCGAAAGATGATCGCGTCGACGGGGTCGGGTTTGTTGAAGAGGAACCGATCCCTCTCGTAGTCGTCCACGAGCTTCGCCAGAAGCTCGAGGCGCGTGCCATCGGGCGACTCGAGCACGGGATCCTTCTCGGCCAACCGCCCGACTTCGGCAAGAGCCTTTCGATACTGTTCGTCAGTTTTGATGATTCGAATGTCCATGAGTCCCCGATCCTCAGCGCTTGCGGTTTCTCTCGCCATATTTGACGTGTGTGCCGATCCACTTCACGACGATGACGCCTGTCTGGTACGCACAGGTGACCTCAAGTCGGTACTCATTGCCTTTGACATTAAAGATGATGGTGTTGCCCGCCAAGAAGCTGGCGGAGGCGTACCGGTCCTTGATGTCCTGAGGTTTTGCCCATGCGGCGGCCTCTGTGTCGGCCAGCCAGTTCTCGATCCAGCGCCTAGCATCGGTGTGCCGGGCGCAAAAGTCATCCAGTACGTTGCGCCCTGCAATCTTCATTCGGTCTTCCGTGAGGATTCACGCCGGCAGAATAGCAGATTGTTCCCAATTGTGGAACATATGATTGGTTCCCATGTTGAACACGGCATCATCAGGCCCTAGCGTTACTCGGCGCACCCATTTGACGAAGTCTTTTCCGAGAGGTGGTTGCTGGCGTCACGATTGCCGCGACCCTTGTTCACGTTTGCGAAGCGGCGATGATAGCTACTTGATCGAGACTGTGTGGATGCGGCTACCATTTGCATCCCTGCCGAAGGAGGAAGAGTGGCCGGGGACTTCTTCGACGGCAAAATCTTGGGCAGCGTTATGATCGCGTCTCCCGAACGAATCGATCGGAGCAGTCATGGACAAGATCAAAAACGCCATGCAGGCGCTGTGGAAGTCGCTCGCACTCTCCGTGCTGATAGTCGCCGTACTCCTCGCATTCGCCGCCGATCTACTTATCAGCAACATCAACGGCTACACGCTCGGTGCCGCGCGAAAGGCGCACCCATTCGGGGAGTATCAAGCCGCTGTATCGCGTAGCGCTTCGTCCAGCGTTTTTTTCGAGACACCTCGCTTTTTCAGCGCGCGTGTCAGGCGCTCGATCGCATCGCCGGCGTACGTGGCTTCATCGCGGCGCAGGCCTTCGCTGATGTAGGCCGTCAACAGCGTCTGATAGCCACGGAATCCTTTCTGCGGCGCGATTGCCTTCAGGCTGTCCACCACATCCACGGGAATGCGCAGCGTGATGCTGGTAACCGGCCGATCCTTGGCGAGGCGTTTCTTCAGGGTTTCATTGAGCATAAAGGGATTCATCGTGAGGTTCGGCACGGGGTGCGGAAACGATGCGGATGCAGTCGCGGCCTGCGCGGGTCTCGGCTTCGTTCACTTTTTCTTCAAGCGACTGTTTTTCGGCGGGGGCAAAAAGTTTTCGCCCGAGACCACCTTCTTGCCCGTCCTGTCCTCCAGTTCCAGTCGCGCCCGTTTGGCCAACTGCCCGCCGGTCTTCGCGGCCGATTCGTTCTCGCCCATGCCGGTGGCCTGGTCACTCTCCGCAATCTGGCGCGTGGAAAGCTCCGCGAGCGCGGTGAAAATCAGCTCCGCCTCGCTCATGTGGTCGCGCAGGTTCTGGCTCTTCAAACCCTTGATGTTCTTGTGCGTCTTGACGCTGACACCCGACCACTCCTGATGAATGATGTTGGTGAGGATGGCGAATTCCTCGCCCTTCTTCACGTCATGATTCGCCCAGTAATCGGTCAGCTTGTTGCGCGTTTCCTGTCCGGTCATGCGCTGCTGGATCCACTTGTCGCTGCGCCCATGCTTTTGCCAGGTCTCGCGGGCACGATCCAGCGACAACGCCGGGTCCGCCATTTCCTGCATGCGCTCGTAGCCCACCTTGGCCAGCCACAGCTTGATCGGCTCGGCCTTGGGGCTGGGTACCGATTGCACCAGGCGCAACAGGGTTTCGGCGGTGGCGGCGTCAGTGAGGCGCTGCTTGCCGTCCTCGGCGGCCATTTTCAACTGGTAACAATTTGATACCAGTTGACTACCTTCCTTGGCCAAACGACCCTTCAGAACCTTCCAATATTTGCGTGCAGCCTGGTAGTCCGGTTGCTGCGTCAAAACCTGAATGATGTCCACTACCGAAAACGACCAGGTTTCGGTGTCCTCGTCGTAGACGCGGCGAATGTTCTGGTCTTCAAACTGGGTGGGCAGTTGCTTCATGATTGGAACTCCTTGTCATCAAAGTTGGCCGGTGAAGGCTTGGTGCAGCAGCGATTTTTTCAACGCCGCCAGCGCCGCCCACTTTAGCTGGTAGAGGCTTTCGAGGCATTGGGTTGTTGCACGGAATGTATCGATCATTCGGCTGAGTTTCTTCTGCTCGGCGATCGGGGGAAACATGCAGCATGGCTCCTTTCGCGGAGGTCGCGTTGAAGTGCTTCTGTACTGCTCCCACGATCTTACCTGGGACTAGTGCTTTCCGAATGGCGTTGGACTCACGGTCGAACCGAACTTCAAATAGTAGCAAGCTGCGAGATTGTCGATGGTGCGGGCTACCTTGCGTGCGTTTACCCTCAACGCCGCGTACGCCGCGCACGAGGAAAAACGCTCGGCACGCTGGAACCCGGCAAGTGGGCCGATTTCATCCTGATCGATCGCGACATCGTAGCTGGCAAGCCGAAAGATATCTGGTCGACCAAGGTGCTGGAGACGTGGGTTGGCGGCAAGCGTGTTTACGCGCGCGATGCGGGCGCATAGGAAAGTTTGGACTTCGCATTCGTCGAATGCGTGGCGCATCTCCACCTAAACCAATAAGGGAGTTCCGCCGGCTCTGCCGGGGTGGCAGTAGCCGTCCGACATTTACCGCGCATCCCAAAGATCAGCAAGGCGAAGCGCGAGCGTTTTCAAGCCCTCCCCTTCAAGGGGAGGGTCGGGTGGGGATGGGTTTTGAGAACAAGGAAGTTTCAAATGAGCGATGGGTTGAACCCATCCCCCTCCCAACCTCCCCCTTGAAGGGGGAGAAGCCAAGGCCTCGTCCTCGCTTTGAAGGAGAAGGCAATCTGTTCGCGACGATGGCGGCTTTGCATACCGAAAGTATCCGTGGGCGTTATCATGCGAAACGTCGGCCCGGAATGCAGCGCCGACAGTCCGATGCATGACGTGACTCGAACTACCATCACTACAGCCAACCGCTGACCTGCGCCGCGCTCCCTCCGGACCGGCCGGATCGGAGTGCTCATGAGCGATATCGAAACCAGCAGCAAGACGACGAGCCCGTTGCAAGGGCATCTCGCGCGCGTGGTCGAGTTGCTGAATCGGCATCGCGTGGTCGAGGACCTCACTCATCGTCAGATCGGTGAGCACAAGGATGTAGTCGAATCACTGGTGCATCGGCAGAACGTCGCCGAGTTGCAGCGCGAGATCGATGATCTGCATCCTGCCGATATCGCGCACATCCTCGAATCGTTGCCGCCGGAAGATCGGCTCAGCATCTGGAAGCTGGTCAAGTTCGATCGCGACGGCGAAATCCTGCTCGAAGTGTCCGACGCGGTGCGCGAATCGCTGCTCGCCGACATGGACAAACCCGAGATTCTCGCCGCCGCCGAGCAACTCGATGCGGACGAGATGGCCGATCTTGCCGAGGATCTGCCCGACGAAGTCGTGCACGAACTCATGCAGCGTCTCGATGTGCCGGAGCGCGAGCAATTGCGTTCGGCGATGTCGTACGACGAGGAGGAAGTCGGCTCGCTGATGGATTTCGAGATGATCACGATCCGCGAGGACGTGACGCTTGATGTGGTGTTGCGCCAGTTGCGCGATCTGAAAGAACTGCCCGAACAAACCGACAAGTTGTTCGTCGTCAACAACCACAATGTGCTCACCGGTGTGCTGCCGCTCAATTGGCTGCTGGTCAACGATCCAGCGCGCCATGTCAGCGAGATCATGGCGCCCGACGCCAACACGTTTCATCCCGATGAAGATGTGACCGACACCGCGCAGGCATTCGAACGCTACGACCTGGTTTCCGCGCCGGTCGTTGATGCCGAAGGTCGATTGATCGGTCGTTTGACCATTGATGCGATGGTCGATGTAATCCGCGAAGAAAGCGATGCCGACATGCTCGGTCGCGCCGGCTTGCGCGAGGACGAGGATATTTTTGCCTCGGTGTGGCGATCGGTGCGCAACCGCTGGACCTGGCTCGCGATGAATCTGGTCACCGCGTTTATCGCGTCGCGCGTCATTGGTTTGTTCGAGGGATCGATCGAGAAGCTCGTCGCGCTTGCCGCGCTGATGCCGATCGTCGCCGGCATTGGCGGCAACTCGGGCAACCAGACCATCACGATGATCGTGCGCGCGCTCGCGCTCGGTCAGGTCACTGGCGACAACGCGAAGCGCCTATTGCGCAAGGAAGTCGGTGTATCGCTGTTCAATGGATTGGTGTGGGGCGGCGTGATCGGCATCGTCGCCTGGCTGTTGTACGGCAATCCCGCGCTCGGTCTCGTCATGACCGCTGCAATGACGCTAAACCTGCTGCTTGCGGCGCTTATGGGCGTGCTGATCCCGATGACCCTGATCCACTTCGACCGCGATCCCGCGCTAGGTTCCAGCGTCATGATCACCGCGCTGACCGACAGCGGCGGCTTTTTCATTTTCCTCGGGTTGGCGACGCTATTTCTCGTCTGACGACGCATCACGTGACCATGGAAGCCTTCGTGTCGTCCTGACCCATCCCCACCCAACCCTCCCCTTGAAGGGGAGGGCTTCCCATGCGCTTCTTGCAAC
>JBDTOS010000079.1:0-9821 GCA_039933095.1 Dokdonella sp. | reverse complement strand
CGCCCGATTTCGGCGAAGCGTATTGGAGCCTCGCCAACCTGAAGACATTTCGTTTCAGCGATGCCGAACTCGACATGATGCAGCGCGCTCTTGAGCGCGACGATCTTGACAGCGAACACCGGCTGCACTTCGAATTCGCGCTCGCCAAGGCGCTTGAGGATCGTGCTGACTACGCGCCGGCATTCAATCACTATGCAAGTGGTAACGCGCTGAGATTGAGGACGATTCCCTACGATGCCGACGACACCACCGCGCGTTTGCACCGCGTGCGCGATCTCTACACGGTCGAGTTCTTTTCCGAGCGCGCTGGCAGTGGCAGCGATTCGCGGGCGCCGATCTTTATCGTCGGATTGCCGCGTTCCGGTTCCACACTGATCGAGCAAATCCTGTCGAGCCATTCAGCCGTCGAAGGGACGATGGAGCTGCCGGAAATCATTTCGATCACGCGCGCATTGCGCGGCGCGAGTGCGATCGGCCGCCCTGGTGCGTACCACGATGCACTGGCGCGCCTGGACGCCGGCGAATTACGTGAACTCGGCGACCGCTATCTCGCCCGCACGCAAATCCATCGCAAGCTCGGGCGCGAATTTTTCATCGACAAGATGCCGAACAATTTCGCCCACATCGGTTTGATCCACCTCGCCTTGCCCAATGCGAAGATCATCGATGCGCGCCGCCATCCGCTCGCCTGCTGCATGTCCTGCTACAAGCAGCATTTCGCGCGCGGCCAGAATTTCAGTTACGGCCTCGACGACCTCGGTCGTTATTACCGCGACTACGTCGAACTGATGCAGCACTTCGATACCGTCCTGCCGAATCGCATTCACCGCGTGCACTACGAACAGATGGTCGCCGATACCGAGAAGGAAGTGCGTCGACTGCTTGACTATTGCGACCTGCCATTCGAGGACGATTGTTTGCGCTTCTTCGAGAACGATCGTCCGGTGCGCACGGCCAGTTCCGAGCAGGTGCGCCAACCGATCTACCAATCGGGCGTCGATCACTGGCAGCACTACGAACCGTGGCTGGAACCGCTCAAGGCGGCTTTGGGACCGGCGCTCGCATACGCCACCACGGAATCCCATTTCTGAACCCTAACTCCTGATCTCTGATCCATTTCGACCTGCAAGCACACAAGAACCGAAGCAAGAAGAACCGAAACAAGAAGTACCGAAACAAGATTGCCGCAAATCCACCAACCAGGGGGAACACTATGAAAAAGTCCGCCAACAGCCGTTTCGGTCGTTTCGTCCGCATCGCGATTCCGCGCTTGCCCTTGGTCACGGCGGTCCATCTGGCCTGTTTTTCGCCGGTGTTCGCTCAGTCCGCTGCGGATCAGGGCCGGCCTGCCGCACAAGGCACGGACACTCCCGATCAAGCCACCTCCGACCAGAGCAAGGTGAGGCGATTGGAAGGGCTGACGGTCACCGCGCAAAAACGTGCGGAAAACGTCCAGGACGTGCCGATGAGCATCGATGCGCTCGGCAACGAGAAGTTGACCGAAATGAACGTCGCCAATTTCAGCGACTACGCAAAGCTGCTGCCCAGCGTTTCGATGCAGAATCTGTATCTGGGATTCACCCAGGTTTACATGCGCGGCGTGGTCAGCGGCAGCAACGGCAACCACTCCGGGCCGTTGCCGAGCGTCGGCATGTATCTCGACGAGCAGCCGATCACCACGATCCAGGGCGCGCTCGACATGAATATCTACGATATCGATCGCGTAGAGGCGCTGGCCGGTCCGCAAGGCAGTTTGTACGGCGCGAGTTCGGAATCGGGCACGATCCGCATCATCACCAACAAACCCGATGCGGATGCGTTCTCGGCAAGCGCAAGCGCCGAGGTCAACACGATCGCCAATGGCGGCGTCGGCTACATCACCCAAGGTTACGTCAACATACCGTTCTCGCCGTCGGTCGCGCTGCGCGTCGTGCTGTGGGACAAGAAAGATGCCGGCTACATCGACAATGTCTTTGGCACCCGGACTTATCCATCATCCGGGATCACCGTCGACAACGCCGACCGCACGCGCGACAACTACAACTTTGCCGATACCAAAGGCGGGCGTGCGGCGTTGAAGATCGATCTCGACGATAACTGGTCGATCACGCCATCGATCGCCGGCCAGAATCAGCATGCGCACGGAATCGGCGCATACGATCCCGGCATTGGCGATCTCGAAGTCACGCATTTTTCCCCCGAGGATTTCAATGACAAATGGGTGCAGTCGGCGCTCACCGTGCAGGGCAAGATCGGCAATTTCGACCTCACCTATGCGTTCGCGCATCTGAATCGCGAGGATAGTTACGATCAGGACTACAGCGACTACTCGTTCTGGTACGACACCCTGTACGGCTACGGCAGCTATATCCACGACAATGCCGGCAACCTGATCGATCCCGGGCAATACATCCACGGTGCCGACAAGTACCGTAAAACCAGCCATGAACTGCGCTTGTCGTCGCCGCGCGAAAATCGCTTCCGTTTTATCGTTGGCGCGTTCACCGAGCAGCAGTCGCACGACATCTTTCAGCGCTACCTGATCAACAATCTTGGGGCAGACATCTCGGTCACCGGACTCCCGAATACGCTCTGGTTGACCCAACAAGAGCGCCACGACGACGACTCTGCACTGTTCGGTGAATTGAACTACGACCTGACCGACAAACTGACGGCGACGATCGGCGGTCGTTACTACCGCACCGACAACAGTCTGAAAGGATTTTTTGGATTCAGCACCGGGTACAGCAGCAGTCTCGGCGAAGCTGCCTGTTTCAGCCCGCAGCCATTCCGTGGCGCGCCGTGTCTCAACCTCGACAAGGACACCAAGGACAATGGTTCGCTCGGCAAGGCAAATCTGAGCTACAAGATCAATGACGACGCAATGATTTATGCGACATGGTCCGAGGGCTTCCGGCCCGGCGGCATCAATCGCCGCGGCACGCTGCCGCCGTACAAGGCAGACTTCCTCACCAATTACGAATTCGGCTGGAAGACTGAATGGCTCGATCACCATCTGATCTTCAACGGCGCCGTGTTCCAGGAAAACTGGAAAGACTTCCAGTTTGCCTTGCTCGGTCAGAACGGACTCACCGAAATCAAGAACGCCAACCAGGCGCGCATTCGCGGATTCGAATCAAACATCACCTGGGCCGCTACCTACAACCTCACGCTCTCGGCCGGGATCGCGCTCTACAACGCCGTGCTCACCGAAAACTACTGTGGGTTCACCGACGCCGACGACAACCCGGTAACCATTTGCCCCTCTCCGCAAGCACCCAAGGGCACGCGCCTACCGATCACGGCAAAGGAAAAAGGCAACATCACCGCGCGCTATACGTTCGACATGAATGGCTTCGAGACCTATTTCCAGGGCGCACTGGTTTTCGAAGGCCGACGCACATCGGACCTGCGCCTCGAAGAGCGCTCGATCCTCGGCGACCTGCCAGGATATGGCAGCTTCGATCTTTCGGCGGGAATCAAGAAGGCGCCATGGAGTTTCGATTTCTACGTCAAGAACGCGTTCGATCGGCGAGGCGAGTTGTCGCGTTACGCTGAGTGCGCCGAAGCGGTGTGCGGCGCGCAAACCTACGTCGTTCCAATCCTGCCGCGCACGATCGGGTTGCGTGTGACGCGCGATTTCTGATTGCACAGACAGCCTGATCGGGCGTCGCATGCGCTGTACAGGGCGAATTGAAACTCGTCCTGCACAGGTCGTGTTGCGAGCGATTAACATGATCATCCCTCGCGATCACCGTGCGTTCGATGCTGCGACTGACCGAAATCAAGCTGCCGCTGCATCACTCCGACGCGCAATTGCGGGCTGCCGTGTTGCAGCGCTTACAGATTGGCGACGACGAACTGGTGGAGTTCACCGTATTCCGGCGCGGTGTCGATGCGAGGCGGAAATCGGCGATAGCGTTTATCTACACCTTGGACGTCCGAACGCGTTGCGACGAAGACTTGCTCGAGCACTTCGCGCACGATCCACATGTAGTGTCGTCACCGGATACGTCGTATCGATTTGTCACGGATGCGCACGAATCAGCGACGGCGCAACGCGTCGCCAATCAGCCGCGACCGCTGGTTATCGGTAGTGGTCCGTGTGGAATCCTTGCTGCGCTGGTCCTTGCGCAGATGGGTTTTCGCCCAATCGTTCTCGAGCGCGGCAAGGCGGTGCGCGAACGCACCAAGGATACCTGGGCGTTCTGGCGCAAGTCGCAATTGAATCCGGAATCGAACGTGCAATTCGGCGAAGGCGGTGCCGGTACGTTCTCCGACGGAAAACTCTACAGCCAGGTGAAAGATCCCGGACATCACGGGCGCAAGGTGCTCAGCGAGTTCGTCAAGGCCGGCGCGCCCGCGGAGATCCTTACCGCCAGTAAACCGCATATCGGCACGTTTCGTCTGGTCAAGATGGTCGAGCACATGCGTGCGAGCATCGAGGAGCTAGGTGGTGAGTTTCGTTTCGGCTGTTGCGTGACCGATGTCGAGATCGATGGTGGCCAGATCCGCGGCGTGAGATTGGCCGATGGCGAGGAGATTCGCAGCGATCATGTCGTGCTCGCGATCGGCCACAGTGCGCGCGACACGTTCGCGATGCTGCATGCGCGCGGCGTGCTTGTCGAGGCAAAACCCTTCTCAATCGGCTTTCGCATCGAGCATCCGCAATCGCTGATCGACGCTGCGCGTTACGGTGCCTGCGCCGGCGATCCGTTGCTCGGCGCGGCCGACTACAAGCTCGTCCATCACGCGAGCAACGGGCGCTCGGTATACAGCTTCTGCATGTGTCCCGGCGGCACCGTCGTTGCGGCTGCGTCGGAACCGGGTCGCGTCGTCACCAACGGTATGAGCCAGTATTCGCGCGACGAGCGCAATGCCAACAGCGCGATCGTGGTCGGCATTACGCCGCAGGATTATCCCGGTGACGTGCTCGCCGGTATCGATTTTCAGCGTCGATGGGAACAGCACGCGTTCGTGCTTGGCGGCAGTGATTATTCCGCACCGGGTCAGCGCGTCGGCGATTTTCTTGCGGGTCGCGCATCGACAGCGTTCACCAGCGTGCAGCCGTCGTACACACCGCGCGTGCATCCCTGCGATCTCGCCACGGCGTTGCCTGATTACGCGATCGCGGCATTGCGCGAAGCGATTCCGGCGTTCGATCGGCAGATCAAGGGATTCTCTCTCGCCGACGCGGTATTGACGGCAGTCGAAACGCGTACCTCGTCGCCGATCCGGATTACCCGCAACGACGCCGATCGCCAAAGTCTCAACACGCGCGGTCTTTTCCCGGCCGGCGAGGGCGCCGGTTACGCGGGTGGCATTCTTTCCGCCGCGATTGACGGCATCAAGACCGCCGAAGCGGTCGCCATTAGCATGATCGGGAAATAGCAGATCGCGCGATCACTTGTCGAGGCGCGGCTTGATTCGCGCGTCGCGGCCCGCATACTTCGCGCCAGATCTTACCTCTCAACTCTCAGCGTTGTACAAATGCCCATCTACGAATTCGAATGCACGAGTTGCAGCGAGCGCTTCGAGCGCTTGCAGAAGTTGTCCGACCCCGATCCGACTGTCTGTCCCGAATGCGGGCATGTTGGTGTGCGCCGTTGCGTAACGGCACCGGCATTTCGTCTGGCCGGCAGCGGCTGGTACGAGACCGATTTCAAGAAAGACGGTGACGCCAAGCGCAACCTCGCCAGCAAGGATGAGGCTCCGACTCGGGATTCCGCCAAGGGCGATGTCCAGCCTGAATCCACAAGCGTGGATGCGAAACCCGCAGAAAAGCCAAGCGTGGGGAAAGCGGATGCCGCCAAGCCCGATACCGCGACGGCTAAGTCATCCGGCCCAGGTAAAGCTGCGCCGGCTGCAGAAACTGGATCGTCGAAAAGCCCGGCGAAAACAACGAACCCGATCTGAACCAAGGCGCAGTCGGGCGGCAGTTTTGCTTGCTGGCCCGCCTACATAGTTGCACCGATGCCGGAAAATTGTGTTGCGTTCAGGAAGGATCGTCTTTAATAACCCTTACCATCCACAGAGAGGGGAAGCAAAATGCAGAAGATCCTGATCAACTCGGCCGCTGTTATCGCTGGATTGTTTGCTGTCGGCGCGGTTGACGCACAGCATCGTGATAGCGATCGCGGCGGTCGTGACCGCGTCCAATGCGAAAGCCGCGACTTTCGCTATCAGAGCTGTCCAGTCGATTGGCGGGACGCGGTTCTGGTTCGGCAAACGTCCAGCAGCCAATGCACCAAGGGACGCACTTGGGGCGTGGATCGGCGGGGCCTCTGGGTCGATCGCGGTTGCGCGGGCGTGTTTGCCGAAGGCGGTAGGCGAGGCCGGGGCGATCGCCACGACAACGCCGATTGGCGTCCTGGTGCGGACTGGGATCGCGAGATCCGCTTTACCTGCCAGAGTGAAGGTTTCGACTATCGCTTCTGCCAGGTCGACGTCGGTCCCGGCGGCAGCGTTCGCTTGGAGCGGCAGGTATCCGATACACGCTGCGTGGAAGGCCGCAATTGGGGCTGGAATCGCGCCGGTGTATGGGTAAATGAAGGTTGTGCGGCGTATTTCCGGATCGAGCGTCGCTGGCGCTGAACCCCGCGGTTTGAACTGAGCAAAATCGAAACGCCTGCCAATCCGGCAGGCGTTTTGTTTGCGGTGCAGCATGAACGCCGCTAGCATGCTCCGCCTTTCCCGGAGCAGCTCATGCGCAGTCACTATTGCGGCCTTGTCGATGAAGCCCTGAACGGCCAGTCCGTTGCCTTGTGCGGCTGGGCCGACACTCGCCGCGATCATGGCGGGGTGATTTTCATAGATTTGCGTGATCACGAAGGTCTGGTCCAGGTCGTGATCGAGCCGGACAACGCGAAGGCGTTCGCCGCTGCCAATCAGGTGCGCTACGAATACTGCCTGCGTATCGTCGGCGCGGTGCGCCTGCGCCCGGGCAATCAGGCCAACGACAAGCTGCGTAGTGGTCGCATCGAAGTGCTGGCCGAGAGTGTCGACGTGCTCAACGCGGCGGCGCCGTTGCCGTTCATGCTCGACGATGCGACCAGCGACGATATGCGATTGCGCTATCGCTATCTCGATATTCGTCGCCCCGACATGCAGCGCAAGTTGCGCATGCGCACGCGGCTGGTATCGGCGTTGCGTCACTATCTCGATGCGCGTGGTTTCCAGGATATCGAGACGCCGATCCTGACCAAGGCGACACCGGAAGGTGCGCGCGACTACTTGGTGCCATCGCGTGTTCATGCTGGCGAGTTTTATGCACTGCCGCAGTCGCCGCAGCTATTCAAGCAACTGCTGATGATGGCCGGCATGGATCGCTACTACCAGATCGCGCGCTGTTTTCGCGATGAGGATTTGCGCGCGGACCGCCAGCCCGAATTCACCCAGCTCGATATGGAGTTCGCGTTTGTTGGCGAGCGTGACGTGCAGGATTTCGTCGAAGCGCTGATTCGCCATGTGTTTCGCGAAGTCGCCGAGGTCGAACTAGCCGATCCGTTTCCGCGCTTGACCTACGCCGAAGCGATGCGTCGCTACGGTTCGGACAAGCCCGATCTGCGCATCGATCTCGAATTGGTCGACGTCGCCGTGCACGTAAAGCATGCGGATTTCAAGGTCTTCAGCGGCCCGGCCAACGACAGTGGCGGCCGCGTCGCAGCATTGCGCCTGCCGGAAGGTGCAACGCTGACGCGCAAGCAGATCGACGACCTCGGTCCGCATGTTGCCCGCTACGGTGCCAAGGGTCTGGCGTGGATTCGCATCGATGATTTGAGCAAGGGCCGCGAAGGCCTGACCTCACCAATCGTGAAGTTTCTCGACGAGCGTGCGCTCGATGGGATATTCGCGGCGGTCGGGGCGCAATCCGGCGATGTGATTTTCTTCGGTGCCGGTCCGTACCAGACTGTCAGCGAGTTCATGGGCGCGCTGCGCATCAAACTCGGTCGCGATTGCGGGCGGGTCGCCAATGCCTGGGCGCCGCTGTGGGTCGTCGATTTCCCGATGTTCGAATACGACGCAGCGAGTCAGCGCTTCATGGCCCTGCACCATCCGTTCACCGCACCGAAAATCGATGATGTCGCCGACCTGCGCGCCAACGCAGCGAACGCGGTTTCGCGCGGCTACGACATGGTGCTCAATGGCAACGAGATCGGTGGCGGTTCGGTCCGTATTCATCGGCCGGACATGCAGAGCGCGGTGTTCGATCTGCTCGGCATCACGCCTGAGGAAGCTGAGGTGAAATTTGGATTTCTGCTCGATGCGCTCAAGTACGGCGCGCCGCCACACGGCGGTATCGCGTTTGGTGTCGATCGCATTGCGGCCCTGATCGCCGGCACCGAATCGATTCGCGACGTGATCGCGTTTCCGAAAACTGCGAGTGCGCAGGATCTGATGACGGACGCGCCGTCGAGCGTGCCGGAACCACAATTGCAGGATCTGCACATCCGCGTCGTCAAGCCGATCAAGGCCTGACAGGACCTTCAGATGAGCGCCGGTCACGTCATCCTGCTGCACGGATTGTGGATGCCGGGTATCAGTTTGGTGCCGCTGGCAAGACGATTGCGCGAGGCCAGCTTTTCCGTCGATACGTTTGAATACGCCACGGTGGCAGCCGACCCCGTGGTGGCGGCCGAACGTCTGGTCAAGCGTCTGCGCGAACGCGATGGTGAAACCGTGCATCTGGTCGGGCACAGTCTCGGTGGCCTCGTTGCCTTGATGGCCTTGTTGTCGGCCGATGATTTGCCGCAGGGCCGCGTCGTCTGTCTTGGCTCGCCGTTGAACGGCAGCGCGATCGCCGCGCGCACCGCACAGTTGCCGGGTGGTCCCTGGATGCTTGGCCGCAGCGTGAACACATTGCGCGGCGGCATCCGAGGCTGGGATCGCCGTCGTCAGGTCGGCGTTATCGCCGGCAGCGTTCGTTTCGGTCCCGGCACCTTGCTTGGCGCGCTGGATGGGCCGAGCGACGGAACCGTGGCGGTCAGCGAAACGCGACTGCCCGGCATCGACGATCATCAGATTATCCACGTCTCGCATACGGGTCTGCTGTTTTCGGCGGGCGCTGCGGCGCTGACGATCGCCTTCCTGCGCAGCGGGCGTTTCGGCGCAAGTGCCGATGCGCGCCGTGCCTGACGCAAGTGCGTACTGCTAAAATCCGTTTTTCAACCGGCGTTGCGAATTCATGCTCGGGATGTTCAGGCGGTATCGAATCGGCGTCGTTCGGCCAATCCGATGCTGATATCGCGTAGCGCTGCAGTTGTCAGCGCAGCTCCGAGCGAATGCGTGCGGATACTCGGCATCGACCCCGGCAGTCAGCGCACCGGCGTCGGCATAATCGATGTGGATGCCACTGGACGTTCGCGGCATGTGTTTCACACCGCGCTGGCGCTGCTCGGCAACGAGAATTTTCATCTGCGCCTCAAGCAGATATTCGACGAGCTCGGCGCGATTATCGACGAATACGCGCCGCACGAGGTCGCGATCGAACGCGTGTTCATGGCGCGTAATCCCGATTCGGCGTTGAAGCTCGGTCAGGCGCGTGGTGCGGCAATCTGTGCCGTGGTCAGCCGCGGGCTGGCGTTGACCGAGTACGCCGCTCGTGAGGTCAAGCAGGCGGTGGTCGGCGGTGGTGCAGCCGACAAGTCGCAGGTCCAGCATATGGTCGGCATCCTGCTCGAATTGCCCGGGCGACTGCAGGCGGATGCAGCGGATGCGCTGGCGATCGCTCTCGCCCATGCGCATACGCGCATGACCCTCGATCGCATCGGCATTCCGCGCGCAGCCTGGCGACGTCGGCGATGATCGGTCGTCTCAAGGGC
>JBDTOS010000078.1:0-9875 GCA_039933095.1 Dokdonella sp. | reverse complement strand
GGGACAGTTTCTCGACGTCGAGCGCTGGCCCACCGCGCGATTCACCAGTCGCCGATTCGAGCTTGCGAGCATTTTCGATCGCCTTGTTCCAATCGCGTTCGTGCTGGTAAATCGAAACCAGATGGGTGAGCGCGGACGGCGCAAGCGCATCCATCGACACGAGATCGGTGAACAGGGTTTCTGCGCGATCGAGCAGGCCGGCGCGCATGTAGTCCTCACCGAGTTCGAGCAGGGCGACGGTCTTTTCCGCTTCGTTCAAGTTTGGCCGCGCTATCAAGTGCTGATGCACCCGGATCGCGCGGTCGACTTCGCCGCGCCGCCGAAACAGGTTGCCGAGGGCAAGGTGCGTCTCGATCGTATCGCGATTGACCTCGGCCAACTTGAGAAAGACCTCGATCGCCTTGTCTTGTTGTTCGTTCAGAAGGTAGTTGAGGCCGCGGAAATAGTTCGACGAAAGTTCACTGACCCGCGCGCCAGAGGTGCGCTCGCTGCGCCGACGCCCTAGAAACCAACCCGACAGCGCAGCGATCGGCAACAATAGAAAAAGGAGTGCCTGCTCGTTCATGGTCTGGATTGCGGGTTTGCAGTCAATTCGTGCTGGATTACGGCGACGTCGCCTGCGCTTGGCGCGCGATCTTCAACTCACGTTTCAAACGCGGTACACGAGCGAACCACACGACCATTCCACCCAATATCCAGCCGATGCCCAGAACAACCAACAGCGCCGCACCGATCGGAGCGCCAGCGCTGAAAAAATAGAAATCGAGCACGACCGTTTCCGCATTCATCGCGCCGAACAGGGCTCCGACTAGAGCGAACAAGATGATGAAGACGATGATGCCTGGACGCATGCCGGAAAATCCATTGAAGGAACGCCAAGGTCGAGGATACGACAGTAGCCATGCCACTGGATGGACGACGGCTGAAAATCCAGCCGAATCAGGATCCGGAATCGGGTGATTCCGGAAACTCCCGCTCAGGTCTTGTCGCCGCTACCGTTCACACGTTCGCGCAATTCCTTGCCCGGTTTGAAATGTGGCACGTGCTTGCCCGGCAGGGCGACGGCATCGCCGGTCTTGGGATTGCGACCCATTCGCGCCGGACGGTAGTGCAGCGAGAAGCTGCCAAAACCGCGAATCTCGATACGATCGCCTTCGGCCAAAGCCTGACTCATCTGCTGAAGCAGGCTCTTGACTGCAAGTTCTACATCGTTGCCCGCAAGATGTACCTGGCGCGATACGAGCGCTTCAATCAACTCCGACTTGGTCATCGAGATTCGGTATCTGCTCTGTCAATGCCGGTGTCCGTGTTGACGAACACCGGCGCCACGCGATGCGCGGATTCCGTGTGGATTCCGCGCCTCCCCTGTCACGCTGGATCACTCGTTCTCGCTGCGCTCGAGCTGTTCCTTCAGCAAGGCACCGAGCTTGGTGGTGCCGCCCGAAGCGCTCTGATACTCATCAAGAACCTGCTGCAGTTCCTCGTCGTCCTTGGCTCGTA
The DNA here is from genome assembly GCA_039933095.1 of Dokdonella sp. Lineage (GTDB taxonomy): Bacteria > Pseudomonadota > Gammaproteobacteria > Xanthomonadales > Rhodanobacteraceae > Dokdonella. The sequence goes on along the minus strand of JBDTOS010000078.1, from coordinate 8,375 downwards.
TCGACAACTGCAGGCTGCGGCCCTTGCGATCCATACCGATGTACTTGGCCTCGATCGGATCGCCGACCTTGAAGTGCTGGGTTGCATCGTCCACGCGCTCTTTGGCGATGTCGTTGGCACGCAAATAACCCTCGACGCCCTCGCCGAGGTCGACCGTCACGCCCTTGGCATCGACTTCGCGCACGGTGCCGTTGACGATGCTGCCGCGCGGATTCGCTGCCATGAACTGGCCGAACGGATCCTGCTCCAGCTGCTTGACGCCGAGCGAAATGCGCTCGCGCTCAGGATCGACCGCAAGCACGACCGCCTCGATTTCTTCGCCTTTCTTGAAATTGCGAACCAGGTCCTCGCCAGACATCTGCCACGAGATGTCGGACAAATGGACCAAGCCATCGATGCCACCTTCGAGTCCGACAAAGATGCCGAAATCGGTGATCGACTTGATGACGCCCATGACCTTGTCGTTCTTCTTGTGGATCGCGGCGAACGCTTCCCACGGATTGGCGTGGGTCTGCTTCATGCCAAGCGAAATGCGGCGGCGCTCCTCGTCGACGTCAAGGACCATGACTTCGACATCATCACCGACCTGCACCATCTTGCCGGGATTGACGTTCTTGTTGGTCCAATCCATTTCGGAAACGTGCACCAGACCTTCGACGCCCGGTTCGAGTTCGACGAAGCAGCCGTAGTCGGTGACATTGGAAACTTTGCCGACCAGGCGCGTCTCGGCCGGATAACGCCGGCTGATCGCGACCCATGGATCTTCGCCGAGCTGCTTGAGACCAAGGCTGACGCGATTGCGCTCGCGATCGAACTTGAGCACGCGCACATCAAGTTCATCGCCGACATTGACGATTTCCGACGGATGGCGAACGCGCTTCCACGCCATATCGGTGATATGCAGCAGGCCATCGATGCCGCCGAGGTCGACGAACGCACCATAGTCGGTGAGATTCTTGACCACGCCCTTGACGACTGCGTTTTCCTGCAGGCGATCGAGCAGCTGTTCGCGCTCGGCGCTGAATTCACTTTCGACCACCGCGCGCCGCGAAACCACGACGTTGTTGCGCTTGCGGTCGAGCTTGATGATCTTGAACTCGATTTCCTTGCCTTCGAGGTAGGACGGATCGCGCACCGGGCGCACGTCGACCAACGAGCCTGGCAGGAACGCGCGGACATCCTTGATATCGACGGTGAATCCACCCTTGACCTTGCCGGAAATGCGGCCGGTGACGGCGGCATCGGCGGTTTGTGCTTCTTCGAGTTCGTCCCAGACCAGCGAACGCTTGGCCTTGTCGCGCGACAGCATGGTCTCGCCGAAACCATTTTCGATCGCATCGAGGGCAACCTTGACCTCGTCGCCAACCTCGATCTCGAGAAGGCCCTCCTCGTTGCGGAATTCCTCGATCGGGATGATGCCTTCGGACTTCAGTCCGGCATTTACGACGACAACGTCGGAGCGGATCTCGACGACGATGCCGGTAACGATCGTACCGGAGCGCAACGTGGCCAGAGCGCCTTGGCTCTGTTCAAACATTTCGGCAAAACTTGGTTCAGCAACACTATCGGTCATGTGGATTCCAGAAAAGGCGTCCCGTTGTACCTTGCAATTGCAGGAAACAGCCGGGCGGCCCACCTTGCAGGGGTGCGGTCATGCCGCACCGTTTCGATTCCGGCACATCGTGCCGGGCCATTCCTCTTGTCGCTTCAGCCTCCGGCGCCACGCACCAGAGACAACACGTTTGCGACCACGTCTGCGACGGGAACGCCCGTCGTATCCATGATCACCGCATCGTCGGCCGGCTTCAGCGGTGCCACCGAACGGGCGGCATCGCGTGCGTCGCGCGCTTCGATCTCGCGCAAAAGGATTGAAAGTTTAACATCCAACCCTTTGTCCTTCAACTGTTTATAGCGCCTCGCGGCGCGCTCGTTGGCACTCGCAGTGAGAAACACCTTGTGGCCGGCATCGGGGAAAATCACCGTGCCCATGTCGCGGCCATCGGCAACCAGGCCGGGAGACTTGCGAAATCCACGTTGTTTTTCGAACAAAGCCGCGCGCACACTCGGGATTGCCGCGATCGCCGACGCCGCAGCACCGGCTGTTTCGGTGCGCAATTCATCGGTCGCATCGTGGCCGTTGACCAGCACGCGGATCTCGCCGCCATCGTGGATATCCTTGAATGCGATCCGGGTTGTCTCCGCGCAGCGGGTCACCGACTGCACGTCCGATAGGTCCAGCCCGGCCACAGCGGCTGCATAGCCGACCGCGCGGTACAGAGCGCCAGAATCGAGCAGATGCCAGCCGAGTTCCTGCGCGACCTCGCGACTGATCGTGCCCTTGCCCGAACCGGACGGGCCATCAATGGTCAGCGTGGGGATCGTTTTGGTCATCGACAAAGTGTAGTCGTCACCGTCGCCGTGCGCTTCGCATTTCGGATATCGAATTGCCGGTCAGAGCGGACGCAGGTGAAACCCACATCCGTTGGCGAGTTCGCTGAATCCGGGAAACGAGGTGGCCACATTGACGCAATCGTCGATCTGAACCGGATCGGACGCAACCAGGCCCGCGACCGCAAAACTCATGGCAACGCGGTGATCGCCAACGCTATCGACATGGCCGCCGCGGAGAGTCCCACCTTCGATGACTGCACCATCGGGCGTCTCGTCCACGCGAATGCCAAGCGCACGCAAGCCGGCAGCCATCGCCGCGATGCGGTCCGATTCCTTGTGACGCAATTCGCTCGCGCCATGGATTCGGGTTTGTCCTCGCGCCGCAGCGGCAGCAACGAACAGGATTGGAAACTCATCGATCATGTCCGCGACAACTTCCTGCGGCACGTCGATTCCCTGCAGAGGTGCATGACGCACGCGCAGGTCGGCAATCGCTTCGCCTGCAACAATGCGGCGGTTCTGTTCAACGACATCGGCGCCCATCAGATTCAGCGCCTGCAGCAAGCCAACGCGGCGTGGATTCAATCCTATCTCGCGCAGCAGCAGATCCGAACCGGGCACCACGGTCGCGGCGACGATGAAAAACGCTGCCGACGAGAAGTCTGCCGGTACCGAGATATTGGTTGCGCGCAGGCGGTGGCCGCCGGATAGCCGCGCCCAGCCGTCGCCGAATTCGATTGGCCAGCCGAATGCGGCGAGGATGCGTTCGCTATAGTCCCGGGTCGGTCGCAACTCGCGCACTTCGGTTTCGCCTCTCGCGTACAAACCGGCGAGCAAGAGTGCGGACTTGACCTGGGCGCTGGCGACCGCTGGCGTGTGCACGCGACCGCACAATGCGGCCGAGCCCGAAATTCGCAGTGGTGGCAAATTGCCTGGTGCCGGTTCGATCCGCGCACCCATCGTCGCCAATGGCTCGATCACACGCTCCATTGGCCGGCGCGATAGTGAATCGTCGCCGATGAGTACTGAATCAAATTCCTGTCCGGCGAGGAGACCAGCAAGCAAGCGCATCCCGGTTCCTGCGTTGCCACAGTCCAGTGCTTTTTCCGGTGCGTGCAAACCATGCAGGCCCACGCCGTGAACAATGCGCACGCTCGGCGACGGCGCTTCGATGCGCACACCGAGTTGGGCGAATATCGCAGCAGTTGCGCGAGTGTCCTCGCCTTCGAGAAATCCCTCGATGCGCGACACACCATCCGCCAATGCGGCAAGCATGATTGCGCGATGCGAAATCGACTTGTCACCGGGCATCGCTAGTTCGCCGCGCAACGGGCGGCCCGTAGAGCTGATCCAGTCTGACTGCTCGATTCCGCTGTTCACGGCAACGCGGCCAGAAGACGCTCGTTTTCGGCACGACTGCCGACGCTGATTCGCAACGATTCGGACAATCCGTAGCCAGCCATCGGTCGCACGATTACACCATGCTTGAACAAGTGCCTCTCAAGCGCATCGGCGTTGCACTCGAGATCGACGAGCACGAAATTTGTTTGCGACGGTACTACGCGCAAACCCCGCTCGCTCAATTGGCTCGCCAGCCATGCGCGTTCATCGCGATTCCACTGGCGCACACGCTCCACGTGCTCGCGATCGCCGAGCGCCGTGGCGGCGGCAGCGAGCGCCAGCGAGTTGACGTTGAACGATTCGCGCAAGCGCTCGATCACCGAAGCAACCCCTGGGTCGCTGATCGAATAACCAACGCGCAGTCCGGCCAGCGCGTGGGCTTTCGAGAATGTGCGCGTCACGATCAGGTTTGGATGGCGGTTCGCGAAACGCAGTGCCGAGGTCAGTTCCGGCGCATCGACGTATTCGTGGTAGGCCTCATCGACGACCACAAGAGTCGTCGGCGGCACACGCTCAAGAAATGTTGCGAGCGCATCGTCACCGAACCAGGTTCCGGTCGGATTGTTCGGATTGGCGAAATAGACGATGCGCGTATCGGCACGGATCGCGGCCGCAATCGCGTCGAGATCGTGACCGAATGGTGCAGTCGCGTGATCGCGTGGCAACGCGGGAACCGCTATCGCTTGCGCTCCGCTAGCCGCTGTCGCAATTGCAAACACGGCGAATCCGTATTGCGAATAGACCACCGAGGTCGATGCATCGGCGAAGCACTGCGCGATGAGCATCAGCAATTCGTGCGATCCGTTGCCGAGTGTGATGCACGATGCATCGACTGCGTTCGCTTGCGCCAGCGCAGCCTTCAGCGCACCACCCTTGGGATCGGGATAGCGGAAAACATCAGCAAGATGCGCTTCTATTGCGGCTAACGCATGCAGACTGGGGCCGAGAGGATTCTCGTTTGATCCGAGTTCGGCGAGCTGAGCTCCGTAGCGTCGCCGCAGCGTCGGCAAATCGTGGCCCGGATCGTAGGCACGCAGCGCCGCAGTCGCCCGATTGGCGAGCTGCGCAGCGTCGAATTTCACGGCACCGCGACCGGATACGAGCCAAGCACCTTGATCTGCGCCGCATGTACCTCGAGTTCGCCCAGCGCGTTTTTCATCGACTCGTCGTCGACATGGCCGGCGAGATCGATGAAGAACGCGTACTCCCACTTGGCCTGATGCGAGGGTCGCGATTCGATGCGATTCATGCTGATGCCATGACGCGCGAACGGACTCAATACGTTGAACAGCGCGCCCGGTTGATCCTTGATGAACACCAGCACCGAGGTGCGATCGTGGCCCGATGGCGGAAATATCTGTCGGCCCAGCACAAGGAAGCGCGTGGTGTTGTCGGCATGATCCTCGATCGAAGCCATGATGACTTTCTTCAAGCCATACACATGGCCGGCCGATTCGCCCGCAATCGCTGCGGCGTCATCCGAATTGCGTGCGCGCCGCGCACCTTCGGCATTGCTCGATACCGGAACTTTTTCGACCTTGGGCAGATTGCCGCGCAGCCATGCCTGAGTCTGTGCGAACGATTGCGGGTGCGAATAGATGCGCTCGATATCCTCGATGCGACCAGAACGCGACAACAGATATTGATGCACGCGCAGTTCGACTTCCCCGCAAATCTTGAGGTTCGAAGTCAGGAACATGTCGAGCGTGATCTGGATCGTGCCCTGTCCTGAATTCTCGACCGGCACCACGCCAAAATCAGCACTACCGCTTTCGACTTCCTGGAACACTTCCTCAATGCTCGCCATCGGCAATCCATGCGCGGAACGTCCGAAATGCTTGAGCACCGCCTGTTGGCTGAACGTGCCTTCGGGACCGAGATAGCCGATCTTGAGTGGCTCCTGCTGAGCCAGGCATGCGGACATGATTTCGCGGAATACATGCACGAGCACTTCGTCGCTGAGCGGGCCTTCGTTTCGATCGACGACCATGCGCAGAACCTGCGCCTCGCGTTCCGGACGGTAATAATCGACCGCCGCCGCCAATTTTCCCTTGGCCTTGCCGACTTGACGTGCAAACGCGGCTCGCTCGGCAATCAGTTGTTGAATGCTGCGATCAATGCCGTCAATGCGCGCACGGACGTCCGACAGGTTCGGCGCCGCGCCGCTTGCGGGTTCTGCATTGTCGTCATTCTGCGCCATGCGACTCAAGCTCCGATTGCACGCACCGACAGTATGCCGTCGATTGCGCCGATCGCGGCGACGAGGGTGTCGGGAATCGTCGAATCGATATCGATCAGGTTATAGGCAAGCTCGCCGCGTGAGGCGTTATGCATCTGCGCGATATTGACGCCGGCTTCGCCAAGCGCGTGCGAAAGCTGGCCGATCATGTTAGGGCGATTGCTGTTGGCGACACAGATGCGCGCGTTGCCGGTGCGCGCCATGCGCGTCTCCGGAAAATTGACTGCGTTGCTGATGTTGCCGTTCTCGAGAAAATCGCGCAATTGATCGACCACCATCAGCGCGCAATTCTCCTCGGCTTCGCCGGTCGATGCGCCGAGATGCGGAAGCCCTATCACGCGAGCATGTCCAAGCAAACCGGCTTCGGGGAAATCGGTCACGTAGCGACCGATGCGACCGTCGCCGAGACCGTGGCGCAGAGTCGCAGAATCGACGATGCCATCGCGCGCGAAGTTGAGCAGCACAACACCGGGCCGAACCAGTTCCAGCGCCTGGGCGCCGAAAATTCCGCGCGTTGCATCATTCAGCGGCACATGAAAACTGATGTAGTCGGCCTGCGCAAACAACTCGTTCAACGACGCCGCCTTGGTCACTTCTGATGACAACTGCCAGGCGCCGTCGATCGTCATATGCGGATCGAAACCGAGCACATTCATGCCGAGCGCGTAGCCGGCATTGGCGACCTTGACGCCAATCGCGCCGAGTCCGATCACACCAAGCGTCTTGCCGGAAAGTTCGCTGCCGACGAAACGCTTTTTCTCCGCCTCGACGCGAGCGTGAACATCCTCGTCACCGGCCAGCGAGCCGACGAAACCAAGCGCATCGGCGATGTTGCGCGCCGACAGCAGCATTCCGGCGACCACCAGTTCCTTGACTGCATTGGCGTTGGCACCGGGCGCATTGAACACCGGCACGCCCCGCGCAGAGAACTGCGCAACCGGAATATTGTTGACCCCAGCACCGGCACGACCAATCGCTTTGACGCTACCCGGAACATCGAGTTTGTGCATGTCTGCCGAACGCACCAGAATCGCATCGGCATCGTCGATATCATTGCCCACGGCATAGGCAGCTTTCGGCAGACGATCAAGGCCGCTGCGCGAAATATTGTTGAGTGTTTGAATCTTGAACATGGGGTGGCCGGGATTGGGGATTTGGGATTCGGGGTATGACTTACACATTCCTGCGGGCGAAATCGCCCATGAAATCCACCAGTGCCTGCACACCTTCGATTGGCATCGCGTTGTAGATCGAGGCGCGCATGCCGCCGAGGGCGCGATGGCCTTTCAACGCCAACAGTCCGGCTGCTTTCGATTCCTTGAGAAATGCCTCGTCGAGTTCCGCCCGCAGCAACGTGAAAGGAATATTCATCCACGAACGTGCGGATTTCGCGACCGGGTTGCGATAGAAGCTTGAATCATCGATCGCTGCGTACAGCAGATCCGCCTTGGCGCGATTGCGCTTGGCCATCTCTTCGAGCCCGCCCTGCGCCTTGAGCCACTTGAACACCAGCGCAGCGAGATACCAGCCGAATGTGTTCGGGGTGTTGAGCATCGAGTCGTTGGCCGCATGCTCGGCGTAGTTGAATATCTTCGGCAGGTCTTTTGGACAGCGCGCAAGTAGATCGTCGTGAACGATCATGACGACCAATCCGGCTGCGCCGATGTTCTTCTGCGCGCCGGCATAGATCACACCGAAGCGCGATATATCGATTGGTCGCGACAGGATATCCGAGGACATGTCGGCGACCAGCGGCACAGCGCCGACATCGGGAATATCCTGGAACTCGACTCCGTGTATCGTTTCATTGGGTGTGTAGTGCAGATACGCTGCCGACGCGTCGATCTGCCATTCCGCGCGCGGCGGAATATCGGTGTAGTTCGAATCAAGCGAACTCGCTGCAATGCGCGCATTCGCACACGGCTTGGCTTCGTTGAACGCCTTCTCGCCCCAGGCGCCGGTGATGACGTAATCGGCAGCCTGATCGCGGCGCGCGAAATTCATCGGAATCTGCGCGAAATGCTGGGTCGCGCCCCCTTGCAAGAACAGCACCTTGTAGTTGTCCGGAATCGCGAGCAGGTCGCGCAAATCACGCTCGGATTCCTCGGCGAGCGCGATGAAGTCCTTGCTGCGATGGCTGATCTCCATGACCGACGCGCCAACCTTGCCCCATTCAAGCAACTCCGCTTGCGCTTGCAGCAGAACCGCTTCCGGCAGCGCAGCGGGACCTGCGCTGAAATTGAAACCACGACTCACGTTTCACCCCTTCCTATAGTTGTTTTTGGCACGTCGCGCTCATGTCGCGCCGCAGCATTACACTACACGACGGCTGCCGGTAACAAGC
>JBDTOS010000077.1:0-9965 GCA_039933095.1 Dokdonella sp. | reverse complement strand
CGTTTCCGGCGCGCATTTCAATCCGGCGGTCACCCTGATGATGGTCTTGCGCGGGCATCTCTCCGCGCGCGATGGCGTCGGCTACGTGCTTTTGCAGATTGCCGGCGCGCTGATCGGTGTAGCCGCAGCGCATGCGATGTTCGATCTGCCGGTGTTTACGCTGTCTCAGCACACTCGTGAAGGCGCTTCGCAAGTTTTCAGCGAATTCGTCGCAACATTTGGATTGGTGCTCGTCATCATTGGATCGGCACGCTTCGATCCGCGTTCGACGCCGGGATCAGTTGCCGCTTACATCACTGCCGCATACTGGTTTACCGCGTCAACCTCGTTTGCGAATCCTGCCGTTTCGATTGCGCGCGCCCTGACTGATACCTTCTCCGGCATCGCGTTAACGGGCGTACCGTGGTTTATCGCGGCGGAGCTGGCCGGTGCGATCATTGCAGTTCTGGCCGCGAAGATCTTGTTTCCGGAGCATCCTGCCACGCAAGAATAGCCAAGCTGCTTTCCTTGCGAGATCACATCGCGTTCGCGTCACCGAAACGAATGCGGCCCGACCGAAGTCGGGCCGCGCGGACGCATGAATGCAGATCTTATTTCACTTTCAGGCCGGAGTCGTCGACCTTCTTGACGCCCTTGACGCTCTGCGCCGCAGCAACGGCCTTCTTCTGCTCGATGTCCGATGCGACGACACCGGTCAGGGTCACGACACCATCAACGGTCGTTACGCTGATGTCGGTGCTCTCGACACCCTTGGTCGTCGCCAGCTCGGCCTTGACCTTGGTAGTGATCCACGTATCGGTTATCGGCTGATCCGATCCGTTGGACATGTCATCGGGCTGCATTGGTGCAGCCGGACCTGCGAGTGCGCCGCTGGCGCCGATTGTGAGCGCACCGCAAAGGGCAAGGGCAAAAATCGAGGTAGTCGTTTTCATGTTGTTCTCCTGTTCCAAGGCTTGATGTTGCGCTTTGATATTGCGCGTGGATGTTGCGCAACAACCGTAGTGGCCGAGACGTGGCCATAGACTGAATCACACGATCCGAGCGGGATCGGTGTTCAGGTAACAGCAGGGTTTTGGAGTCGGTCAGACCGAGGAATTGCGGCGGCTGCGGCGGATGCGATTGCATCTGGCTCAAGGAACGAAGCGGCGAGAACGCGCGCCGCGCTTTGCGCGATTTACGCGATTGCAGCACGTTGCAGAAACTGCAAGGCGAATTTCTGTTCTCGATCAACCCAAGTTTCGCTGACGCGCATTCCCGCCTTGGCGGCCATGCGCTCGAAATCTACTTGCGAATACTTGCAGCTGTACTCGACCAACATCGCCTCGCGCGCTTCGAAGTGAATGCGCTGACCGTCGACAATGACATCCTGATCGATCGCGCTGACGATATGTGTTTCGATGCGCCGGGCCAACTCATTGTAGATCGCGCGATGGCTGAAGTTGTCGAGATCGAAGTTTGCGTCGAGCTCGCGATTCAGTCTGGTCAGCAAATTCAGGGTGAATTCGGCCGTGACACCGGCGCTGTCGTTGTAGGCGGCCTCGATTGTGGCGCGATCCTTTTTCAAGTCGATGCCGATCAGTGCGCACCCACCAGGGCCGATAGTGCACCGCATGCGCTTGAGCAAGTCGATCGCGTCGCTCAACTCAAAATTACCGAGCGTAGACCCAGGGAAAAACAGCAGTGTCCGCGTGGGTTTGCGCTTCGGTGCAGGCAGGTGCAACGGCTCCATGAAATCCGCACACAGGGGCAGCATCTGTACGTGCGGAAATTCCATTGTGAGCGCGGCGACGCTTGCCGCAAGCGCGCTTTCGGAAATCTCGATCGGTACGTAGGCGACCGGATCGATCAGCGCATCGAGCAGCATGCGCGTCTTGATTCCGCTGCCGCTGCCGTATTCGACGACCAGCGCGCGCGGACCGACCGCTTGGGCGATTGCGGCGGCCTGTTCGCTCAGGATCGCACGCTCGGTGCGTGTCAGGTAGTACTCGGGTAGTTCGCAAATCGCTTCGAACAACTCCGAGCCGCGCGCGTCGTAGAAATACTTCGATGGAATGCGCTTGGGGCGGCGCGCGAGACCGTGCAGCACATCGGCGGCGAGATCGGCACGAGCCGATACCTGTTTGGGATTACGCAGCAGCAGCGGTGGGGTCATTGGTCTTTCCCCAGGCGCAGTCCCATGAACTGCCAGCGATCGCCGGGCGCGAAAAAGTTGCGGTAGCTCGCGCGCATGTGGTCGCGCGGGGTGACGCACGATCCGCCGCGCAGCACGAACTGGCCGCACATGAACTTGCCGTTGTATTCGCCCAAGGCACCAGCCAATGGGCGGTATCCGGGGTAGTTCACGTATGGACTGGACGTCCATTCCCAGACATCGCCGAACAGCTGTTGCACGGTGTCGCCCATTCGTGAGGCGCGCGGATGCAGGATGCCGCTCTCGACAAAATTTCCGGCAACCGGTTGCGTCGCCGCCAGCGATTCCCACTCCGCCTCGGTCGGCAGGCGTGCGCCGGCCCAGCGTGCAAACGCATCGGCCTCGAAGTAACTGACATGGCACACAGGCGCATTGGCATCGAGCGGTTTGCGTCCAGCGAGCGTGAATTCGGTTTCCAGATCGTCCGACCAATGCAGCGGATGTTGCCAGTCATCGCGGACGACTGTGTCCCAACCTTGGGACAACCACAGGGTCGGTGTGCGATAGCCGCCGTCATCGATGAACGCGCGAAACTCGCCATTGTTGATCGGTCGATTGGCGATCGCGTGCGGATGCAGAAGGGTGCGATGACGCGGGGTTTCGCAATCGAATGCGAACCCGGTTCCAGCATGGCCGATTTCCACGATGCCGTCGGGACCCCGCAGGAATGTCAATGGCGAAGGTGATGACACAGGAACCGCGTTGCTCTCGCGATAGACCGGTTCCAGCGGATTCAGCGAGAACAGATGCTTGATGTCGGTGAGCATCAGTTCCTGATGCTGTTGCTCGTGATGGGTGCCGAGTGCAATCAGTGATCGCAATTCGCCATCAACCTCCTCACTCAACAAGTGGCTGATGCGCTCATCAATGCGCTCGCGATAATCAATTACCTCAGCAAGCGTCGGCCGAGTCAGCAATCCGCGCTGAGGACGCGAATGCATCGGGCCGATCGACTGGTAGTACGAATTGAACAGAAAGTCCCAGTCGTCATGTAGCGGTCGATACGCGCGATTGCGACCGAGAACGAATGTCTCGAAAAACCAGGTGGTATGCGCCAGATGCCATTTGAGCGGACTCGCGTTCGGCATCGACTGGACGACAGTGTCTTCGCTAGCAAGACCGACGCTCAACCCCATCGTTGCCGCCCGCACGCGCTGATAGCGCTGCAAATCGGATTCGGTAGAAGTCGCGACGACGATACTGCCGCGCTCCGCTAGCGTGTTGGCTGGACGCATGTGCAACTCCACATTGGATGGTCGGCGAATACTCGTGGCTGCCGACGACGAATGGAGACAGTTTGAGGCATTCGAAATTTACCAAATGTGAAATTGCGCCCCGCCCAAATTCGATTCCGATCACCCTACACCGGGAATCTTGAGGCCTGTGCTTCTGATTTCAATAGAACCGGGGAATCCGCCCGTTGTGCGGCGTCATGCGGTCGGAAAGATCGAACGAAACTTCATCGACATAGCACCAGCCCCACCCTTCCGGTGGATCGTAACCTTCGATGATCGGATGTCGGGTGGCATGAAAGTGCTTGGTCGCGTGCCGGTTCGGTGATTGATCGCAGCAACCAACGTGTCCACAGGTGCGACACAGGCGCAGGTGCAACCACGCATCGCCGGTCTTGAGGCAGTCCTCGCAACCGAGTGCACTCGGCGTCACATCACGAATGCTATCCAGATGATCACACGTGTCGGCCATTTTGATTATTCCGGTTGAGAAAGGAGATTCGTGATCAGGCAACGGGCCGGGTATTGTCGGCCAGATACGCATGCACGGCTTGCACGACCTGAGCACCTTCGCCGATCGCGGCACCGACACGCTTGACCGAACCCGAGCGCACGTCGCCGATGGCAAATACACCGGCTACCGAGGACTCCAGCGCGTGCGTGGGCCGATCCGGGTTGGCGACAAGCTGCGCGCCCGTTTCAATAAAACCTGCATGATCGAGCGTCACTCCGCAACCATCGAGCCAACTGGTCGCCGGGTCTGCGCCCGCGAAAAGAAATACATTGCGTATGGCGCCGGTCGTTTCAGTCTCGCTCGAGTGATCGCGCCAGCGGACGCGCTGCAAGCCGGTTTCTGGAGTCCCTTCGAGCGTAACGATTTCGGTATGCAGCATCAACTCGATGTTGGGAGTGGCCTTGATGCGATCGATCAGGTAGCGCGACATGCTCGCGGCCAATCCGTCACTGCGCACCATCATGCGTACCTTGGCTGCATGCACCGAAAGGAATACTGCGGCTTGCCCGGCGGAGTTGCCGCCACCGACCAGAATAACCTCCTCGCCTGCACACAATCGTGCTTCGATTGGCGACGCCCAGTACCAGACACCACGACCCTCGAATGTGGCGAGGTCCTTGATCGCCGGACGCCGATAACGCGCACCGCTCGCTACCACGACGGCGCGCGCGCGAATGTGATCATCGTCTTCGGTGGTCAGCTTGAATGCGCCATCGGTGCGACTGCAATCGAGGTTCCTTACGGTCAACGGAACCAGCATCTCGGCGCCGAATTTCTGTGCCTGCACGAAAGCGCGCGCGGTGAGTGCCTGTCCGGAAATTCCGGTCGGAAATCCGAGGTAGTTCTCGATGCGCGCGCTCGCGCCGGCCTGGCCGCCGAAGGCGCGCGTGTCGAGCACAGCAACCGACAAACCCTCGGATGCCGCGTACACGGCGGTCGACAATCCTGCGGGACCGCAACCGACCACGACAACATCATAGAGTTGCCCGCGCTTCAATTCGCCCACCATGCCTAGCGCCCGCGCCAGCTCGACCTCGCCGGGATTGCGCAATACCGTTCCATTCAGGCAGATCACCAGCGGCAGATCGCTGACGTTGGGCACGCAGCGACCGACGATGTCCTGCGCCTCGGTATCAACTGCTGGATCCAGAACATGGTGCGGCACACCGTTGCGCGTCAGGAAGCCTTCCAGCCGGACGATATCGGCCGACCTCGCCGCACCAATCAACACTGGCCCGCCGACACCGCTCTGAATCAGGCTGACGCGGCGCAGGATCAGCGCGCGCATGATCTTCTCGCCGAGTTCAGCTTCCGCGATCAGTAGCGCACGCACGTTTTCCGGTGTGATCAATAGTGCTTCGACATCGCCCTCGGCACGGCCATCGACGAGTGCAGGACGATTCGACAACTGACCGACCTCGGCGAGGAACTGTCCCGGCCCTTGCTCCACAACTGGACTCACGTGCATCAAGCCATCGCGCTGGGTGATCGCAACGTTCCCGGATAGCAGGACGTACATTCCCGGTGCCGGTTTGCCGGTCTCGAACAACAGCAATCCGCTGGCAAACCGGCTGACGCTGCCGAAACGTCGCAACCGGCTGATTTCGCTGCCCGTCAACGTAGGAAACGTCTGCTCATGGCGCGGATGCATCGCCGACTGGGATGCCGTGCTGATTGCGTCAGGTTTTGCGCTGGACTCGTTGGCCATGTCGTCTGATTCTCGATCCGATCAACCAGCTTGCACCATGTTCGTGCGCGCATTCAACTTGCCGATCGCCGCTCGATAGCGCGATGCGATGCGTGCTTCATCGCGATGCTGGAAATCACGTACGACCCACTCGCCATTAACCATCGCATCGCGCACAAGACTTGTGTTGCCGGCGAACAGCCAGGTGTCGAGCACGTGCTGCGCTTCGCGACCCGCAAGCACCGGTGCGTTGTCGTCGAGCACGAGCAGGTCGGCGCGTGCACCGACTGTCGGTACGTCTGCTTCGACGCCGCCCGTGATCTCGCCGATCGCCATACCCGATGCGTGCGTGCCGCCAATCAGCGCGTGTCGATAGAGAACCTCCCCCGTGCTCGGATGCACCGCCGATGCGGCGATATTGCGATGGCGCGTGATCAGCCGCTGCCCGTATTCGAGCCAGCGCAATTCTTCCACCGGCGACACCGAAATATGGCTGTCCGAGCCGATACCGAGCACGCCTTCGGCATCGAGCCAGGCCTTGAGCGGAAACAGACCGTCGCCGAGATTGGCTTCGGTGGTCGGACACAAGCCGGCAACGGCACCGGTTTTCGCAAGCCGCCGTAACTCGCGCGCATCGATATGCGTCGCGTGGACCAGACACCAGCGCGCATCGACTTGCGCATGATCGAGCAGCCATTCAACCGGGCGCGCGTTGCGCACGGCGAGGCAATCCTGCACTTCGCCAAGCTGCTCGGCGATATGGATATGGATCGGCATGCGCTCGGCGGGGAATCCACTTCGTGATGGCGGCAACGCATCGAGTCCGGCGAGCGCCGCGCGCAGTGCGTCCTCCGGCACCGCACGCAGCGAATGCAGCGCAACGCCAATGCGCACGCGCGAATTTTCGAGCGTGCGCAGACGCTCGACCAAGCGCAGGAATCCATCGACATCGTGACCGAAGCGGCGCTGACGATCGCTCAAGGCGCGGTCATCGAAACCGCCAGTCATGTACAACGTTGGCAGCAAGGTCAGGCCGATGCCGGCTTCCTCGGCTGCGTCGATCAGGGCCAGCGACATCGTCGCCGGATCGTCATAGGGCTTTCCGTCCGGGCGATGATGCAGGTAGTGAAACTCGCAGACGTGCGTGTATCCGGCCTTGAGCATTTCGACGTACAACTGCGCAGCGATCGCGCGCAACTCATCCGGGCCGACGCTGCCGGCAAACGCATACATGATCTCGCGCCACGTCCAGAAACTGTCCTCGGGATTGCCCTGACGTTCGGCGAGTCCCGCCATTGCGCGCTGGAACGCATGCGAGTGCAGGTTCGGCATGCCGGGCAGCACAAAACGACCGATCCGCTCGCTGACTTCTCCTGCCGTCGATTCGCGCACATCGAGCAAGGCGCCGGGCAAATGCCGCCCGCTATCGATTTCGATACGCACATTGCCGACCCAGCCACGCGGCAACCACGCGTTGTCGGCATGAAAAACTCGACTGCTCATTGGCGGACTCCAATACCGTGCGCGGCTTGCGCGCAGCTGACATACAAGACTACCGGGAGTTGTGCCGACAGGGTTAGCGACACTTCCTCGCAACCCTGAGAGCGCAAGTCCGCGTCGCGACAGCGACACTCTGTAATAATCGGTGCATGAACTCTTCGACGCCAACCCAACTCCCGTTTGACCATTTGCTCACGGACTGCCGTTTGGCAACACTGAACGACAATGGCGCGCCATACGGAGTGATCGAAAACGCTGCGATCGGCTGGAAGGACGGTCGCATCGCATTCGCAGACGCGATCGAAGCGCTGCCCGGTCCGGCTTCCTCGCTCGCGCATAAAGTTGAATCGGCGCACGGAGCGTGGATCACGCCGGGGCTGCTCGATTGCCATACCCATCTTGTTTTCGGCGGCGACCGCGCGAACGAGTTCGAGCTGCGTTTGAACGGCGCGAGTTACGAGGAAATCGCGCGCTCGGGCGGCGGCATCGCGTCGACGATGATGGCGACGCGCGCAGCCGACGACGACGAGCTACTGCGCCAATCCTTGCCGCGCGCACAAGCGTTGTTCCGCGACGGCGTCACGACGATCGAAATCAAATCGGGCTACGGCCTCGATCTCGCCAACGAACTGAAAATGTTGCGCGTTGCGCGCCGTGTCGGTGAGCAACTCGGCATCACCATCCGCACGACATTTCTCGGCGCGCATGCCTTGCCGCCGGAATTCAGCGGGCGCCAAAGCGACTATGTTGCGCACATCTGCGACCTCATGTTGCCGGCGATTGCCGCGAGTGGTCTTGCCGACGCGGTCGATGCGTTCTGCGAAAAGATTGCGTTCTCGCCGGAGGAAACCCGCCGCGTTTTTGCCAGAGCGCGCGAACTCGGATTACCGATCAAACTGCATGCCGATCAATTGTCGAATCTCGGCGGAGCTGCGCTCGCGGCGGAATTCGGCGGGCTGTCGGCCGACCATATCGAACACACTGATTTGACAGGCGTGCGCGCGATGGCCGCAGCCGGCACCGCCGCCGTGCTGTTGCCCGGCGCGTTCTATGCGCTGCGCGATACGAAGTTGCCGCCAATCGCCGAACTGCGTTCGCACGGCGTCGCGATGGCGGTCGCCACCGACCTCAATCCGGGAACCTCGCCATTGTTGTCGCTGCGGCTGGCCATGAACATGGCTTGCACGGTGTTCCGACTGACGCCGGAAGAAGCGCTGCGCGGCACAACAGTCAACGCAGCGCGCGCGCTTGGACTGCACGATCGCGGCACGCTCACAGCCGGCCAACGCGCCGATCTGGTCGTTTGGGATATCGAAAAACCCGCCGACCTGTGCTACTGGATCGGCGGCGATCTGCCGCACCGCACGTTTGTTGCGGGCACAGAGGTGAGCTGAAATGAGCTGATCTGAAATCAGGAGCGCCGAAATCGGCTGATCCTAGATCGGCTGAGCTGAAATCGGGCGATCTTGATCAAGATTGGAGACTGGGATGAATCAAACCCATCCCCACCCAACCCTCCCCTTGAAGGAGAGGGCTTGATTCACCGAATCCGAATCAGCTTTCCTTCTTCGGAGCTGCTTTCTTGACTGCCGCTTTCTTCACAGCCGGCTTGGCGGCTGTCTTGGCAGCGGCTTTTGCGGGTGCCTTGGTGGCCGGCTTGCTTGCGGCGGCAGCCGATTTTGCAGCGTCGGTTTTCTTCAGCGCATGCGGACGCACATTGCCATAACTGCGAATTGCGATCTTGCCCTTGCGGGTCTTGCGGTCACCACGGCCCATCGGAAATCCTCGCCAGCATCGGTAAACAAAGGGCGCGAAGGATAACAGTGCGCCGCCCCAGCGCAAAATGGCGGGTGGTCGTCAGCGCCCCGGCTCGGGCTGATTCGCATTGTTGAACCTGCCGCAATCGACCTGCACGCAGTCCACGCCTTCGATCTGCACGGTCGCGTGAGCGATGCCGAACTTCGCGCGCAAAACCCGCTGCATCGCCACAATTGCAGCCTCTGCGCTGCTATTCGTGGTCAGCCGCGCGTGCAGAGTCGCAATGCGGCTGCCGCCAGCCAGTTGCCATACGTGCACGTGATGGACGTCGCTGACGCTGTCGATCTCGTTTTCCAGCGCTGCCGCGACCATGTCGACCTCGGCACCTTCGGGTACACCTTCGAGCAGGATGTGCGCACAGCGGCGCAGCAAGCGCCACGCGCTGTTGAGGATCAGCAGCGACACCAGAATGGATATGGCGGCGTCCGCCCAGAGCCACTCGAAGAAGCGGATTACCAGGGCAGCGCCTACCGCGCCAAGTGATCCGAACAAATCACCGATCACATGCAGGCGCGCGGCTGCCGTGTTCACATCGTCATGATCATGCGTCCCGAGCACGCCGAGCACGATTGCGTTGACAGCAAGTCCGATCAGCGCGACTACCAGCATCATCCCGGAAAGAATCGGCGCAGGTGTGAAAATCCGCATCATCGCCTCGCTCGCGATCCAGGCCACCAGCACGAACTGCACCAGCGCGTTGCTGTATCCAACCAGCACTTCGAGGCGTGCATAGCCGAAGCTGCGCCGCGCATCGGCGGGTCGCCGTGCGTAACTCGCGCCGAGCCAAGCGAACAGCAGCGCGCCGGCATCGACCAGCATATGACCGGCATCGGCAAACAACGCGAGTGAGCCGGACAACCAGCCGCCGAGCGCCTCGACAACAAGGGTGATTGCGGTCAAGCCGAACGCGAGAAGGAGTCGGCGCGTGCGCTGAGAATCGTTGCCAGCGCCGAGAATGCTGTGAACATGCGCTCCGTGCGCGTCCGCGCAACCACTACTGTGACCGTGCTGATGAGAATGATT
>JBDTOS010000076.1:0-10093 GCA_039933095.1 Dokdonella sp. | reverse complement strand
AAGGTTGCCATCGAGAACAATAATCCTGCTGTTGCCGCACCGACGAGAGCGCGCAGCGCGCGCGGTGCGCCACCTTCCTCAAAGCTGAATTGCCACCACAGATCATTGCTGTAATCGACGTGGTTGTAGCTGAAAAGCACCAGCCACAACGCGCAGCCGAGCACCGCCACAATGGCGACGATCCAGCCAACTGAAAATGTCGTACTGAACAGCGGCGTTCGTCGATAGAACAATCCATGTGCAGGGGCCAGGGCCATCGCGAGCAGGGCGAGCAGGCTCGCTTCTTCATAGTCGATACCCTTGAACAGCGAAAACACCGCGCCGGCGACGAGCAGTATCAAGGTGAGTACATAGGCCGCATCGAGTCGCCGCTGCAGGCCGCGCGCAAGAATCAGCAACAGCATGCCGATCACGCTGGCGAGCAAGTGGGAAACTTCGAGCACGGTCAGCGGCATCACGTCGCGCAGGATTGCCATGCGAGCGGGCAGTGCGCGAGTCGCACCGGAGAACAGCAGCACAGCTCCGAGAACCAGGGTCAGGCCCGCGTAAAACGATGGCAACAGATTCGTCAGCCACGGGGCAAGCGGTGACTTATTGCGCAGGCCGCGCACTTCGCGCTGCAACACCAAAGCCGTCGCCGTACACAGCGGCAGCAGGTAATAGATCACGCGAAACGCGGCCAGTGCACCGAGGATCGGCGCAGTCAGTTCAAGATCGGTCGTCGCCCCGAATCCGGCCAACATCACCGCCTCGAACACGCCGAGTCCGCCGGGCACATGACTGATCAGGCCGATGATCTGCGCGATCACGAAGATCGCCAGGAAGTGACCGAATCCGCTGTCGAGTTGATTCGGCATCAATACGTAGAGCACAGCGGCGGCAAGCCACCAGTCGAGTGCACCGACGAAAATTTGCCGCAAACTCGTGGCGGTTGACGGTGGGCTCAGTCGCCAGCGACCGATGCGCAGCGGTCGCGAAAAGAAACTCGACGCAATCCACGCGAGCGGAATCAAGGTCAGCGTGATTGCAATCGGAAAACGCAGACTGGCCAGCTGGAAATCGCCGAGCGACAGATCGGGCGGCAACGGTATCCACAACAAGGTGACGCCGGTCAGCGCCAACAGGCCGAGCCAGAAACTCAGCGTGCAATACAGCACCACCTTGGCCACCTCGCCGGCGGTCAATCCACTCTGAAGATAGAAGCGATAGCGAATCGAGCCGGACACCAGCAGCGACATGCCAACCGCGTTGCTGAAGGCGTAACTGATGAATGCAATCAGGCTGACGCGCGGCCACGGCAGCGGCTTGCCGATCGATGCGAGTGCAAATCGGTCGTACAGCGTCATCACCGCGTAACCGAACGCCGTGAGCAGGGCCGCAATGATCAGGCGCTTTCGCGACATGCTCTGCTCGTATGCGCGCACCTGGTGGTAGTCCACCTCGGCTGCCATCGCATACAACGCCCACAACGCGAGGCACAACATCGCAACCGCCAGCAACGGTCCGGCGATGCGCCGCAACAGCGTCGGAACCTGGCTCGGTGGCGCAAGTTCGGGTTCGTTGCCTGGCGTTGGATCGATGGCTTGCGTGGTCACGCGTCAATCAACTCTTGTAGCGACTGCGCAGTTTAGGCCTTCGCTAAAATCTGACAACGAGAAAATTGCACGGATCGACGAACGCGGCAGACAGCTTGACGTATGCATGAGTTGAGCTGACGATTCCGTACAATTCAGAGTGGTTGTGATCACGTCGTTCGGTCGAATTCATTTACGGCTGGTGTCCTATGGAAAAAACCGCCGCCTCCGGCGCCTGTTTGTGCGGAAGCATCACGTTCACGATGCAGTTTCCATCCAAGTGGGTGGCACATTGTCATTGCAGCCGCTGCCAGCGCGCGCATGGTGCGGCGTTCGTGACCTGGGTTGGAGTCGATGCAGCACAGGTCGCGATTGCTGACGAGCACAACAAGCTCCGCTGGCATATTTCGTCCACAGGCGGGGAACGCGGATTCTGTTGCGAATGCGGCAGCAGCCTGTTTTTCAGGTCAGGCGACTGGCCCGGCGAGCTGCACATCGCCCGCGCGCTGTTTGCCGATCCGATCGACCGCGAGCCGCGGATGCACGGCTACTACGATACGCATGTGCCGTGGGTTAGCGTGGTTGATGAGCTGCCGAGGAAACCTGATCAGGCGTCGCAGGCGTAATGCAGGCGTAATGAGTGATTAGCGAATCATCAGTCGCCTCGCTGCATGCGCAGAATCGCAGCGAAAATACACGATGGCGACCGCGAGCAACAAAGCACAGCAGAGCGGTTTCTGTGGATCACAAATGAAATCGCGAACCCGATTTCCCGGGTTCGCGAGCCAAGATTTCGGTACTTGCGGCTTGCGCCGCGGATCAGCTATTCAACGCTGAACGTGGTCAACTCGACAGGCACGTTTGCTGCCGGAGTCAGGCCAACGATCGTATTGGGTGTTCCTTGAGCAAGTAGCAGTAACGTCGGTCCCATACCAATACCGCTGGCAAGGAACGCACCACCCGCCAAGCTGGCAGGATCTGGCGTGAGCGCGGCGATGTTCTGGAACGCCGGGCGCGGAGTGCCGCTCGGCAAATCGATTATCCCAAGGGAGGCTGTAGATGGTCCGCCGGTCTGAAAAAACACCCAGAGAAAGGGCGATGGTCCGCTGGTGTTGTCGAACGCAATCCCATAACGACCGGTCATGGTAGCCGTGTTGGCAGCCGGAATCGTTGCGAGGGTAGCGCCGGCCATGCTGACTTGCTGGATGTCGCTACCGAAATCGCCAATCCAGAAACCACCCGCGCCGCTGTTCGCGGTTGGGTCAAAGGTCACATAGCGAGCAGCTATGGGTACCGTCAATGTTGCCGTGACGGTTTTTGTTACCGGGTCGACTCGCCGAATTGTGGTTGTCGCGTTTCCGGCCCAGAACTGGCTGCCATCCCAAGTTAGGCTGCGCGTTCCGCTGAGGCCTGCGATCTGGAAGGTGTCGACCAGCGCTCCGGCTGGCGTGATTCTGGAGATGTCTGTGCTTGTTGAGGCATCCCATCGAGCGACCCAGAAATTGGTGCCGTCGAAACCGACCGCAGCCTGGCCGGGATTTCCCGTTGCGGCAGTCACGTCTCGCGTGAACTGGACCGCGAGATCAGCATTCGCACTGCCGGAAAATCCGAAACACATCGCCGCTGCACAAATTGTCGAGCGCAAAAATCTCATTAACGTTCCCCGATCGTTGACGGTAGCTACCGTGTGTGCGGACCTTAACAAAAAGAAGAAACGATAGCGAGATATTGGGATTGTGGACCAATCCTTGGCTTGAGCGGCGATTGCCAATGGTGCGAACTCTCCCGCACGACCACCATGAGCGAATCGACTAATGAACGATGTCAGCAATGACGAGGTTGACGACAAACTTAGCGGCGCACGTCGGTTGGTCCAGACAAAACCTGCAAGTCGCCGTTTTGTGGCAAGGCGTTACCGGATTGGGTAATACGCGCGCCGATGACGACTTGCGGAAACATCGACAACTTCATGGACGGCAGCATGCGGTTGCTTCCGTCGAGGGTGACGGTCACATGACACGCACGTGTCGAGGGTCTTGATTGTCGATGATTTGCCGAGGAAATCCGATCCGGCGTCGCTCACCCAGTTGATATCGCGCAATCAATCGGGGAGCGGCGCGGAGATCCGGTCATTGATGCTAGGACTCTACGCGACAGACATTGCGCGCGCGATCGTGGCGCGATGGCCTTGGTGTTCGCCTTGGTACAGGATCCAACCCATGGCAACGCCGAACAACAGTTTCGAGACCAGGCCCACCCCATACGGCATCAGGTGGACGAAGCCCGGATTGAGGCTGGGTAGCACGACAAGAAAATTGACGGCCCAAATAACGCAGAGTACCGCGCAAGACGCGAGCAAGCTTCCGAC
The DNA here is from genome assembly GCA_039933095.1 of Dokdonella sp. Lineage (GTDB taxonomy): Bacteria > Pseudomonadota > Gammaproteobacteria > Xanthomonadales > Rhodanobacteraceae > Dokdonella. The sequence goes on along the minus strand of JBDTOS010000076.1, from coordinate 6,151 downwards.
GACGCTGGATCGCAACACGGGCAACCGCCAAACCGACAACGCGAATACCAGCCCAAGCAGCACCGACAATCCAAGGTGGATCGCAATGCCGCAGATCGGGGCGAGCAAGCCACTGCCGAAGTCGAGGCCGGCGCTGAGTGATATTTGGCGCAACACTTCCGAACCCTGGAGCGGGGTCACTGCGCAGTAGCCAGCGATCCATATCATTTCCGCCACGCCGCCAGCCAATCCAGCCAGCAGGGCGATCGGCACGATTGTGTTTGATAAGGGTCGAATGGAATTGCTGTTCACAGAAGTTTTCCTGATTGGACGAGAAGGGCTTACGTAGTGATGTAGGCTGCTGGAATTTACCTGCATGAAATCCGGCTACTCCTCTTCATCCGGGTCGCGATATTCCTTGGGTAAATGATGAGCAATGCCTTTGTGACAGTCGATACAGGACTGTCCCGCTTGGCTGGCCGCCATGTGTTTCTTGTAGACCGATTGCTTCTGGACATCGCCGCTCATGGCGTCGAAGCTGTGGCAGTTCCGGCATTCCTGGGAATTGGACGATTTCATGCGCGCCCACTCCTTCGTCGCCATATCCATGCGATGCGCCTCGAACTTTTCGGGCGTATCGATGTAACCGGTGAGCTTGCCCCAGACCTCCTGGCTCGCCTGAATCTTGCGGATTATCTTCGGCGTCCAGGCATGGGGCACGTGGCAGTCCGAACAGATCGCCCGCACGCCGGTGCGATTCGAGTAGTGAATTGTCTCCTTGTATTCCTGGTATACGTTATCGCGCATCTCGTGGCAGCCGATGCAAAATGCGAGGGTGTTGGTGGCTTCCATGCCGGTGTTGAAGGCGCCCCAGAAAAAGATGCCGCCGAAGAATCCTATCAGCAGCAATGTCAGCAGCGAATATTTCGCCGTTGGCGTGCGCAGGAACCGCCAAAAACGACGAAATAGGCCGGGGTTTTGTTTGCTCATGCGCTGACTCTTCGACAGGGATTGCAGTGCGCTCGAAGGTCTCGCGCACCTGGGTCAGTACGACGGACTCTACGATGAACTGCCCGTCGCGCTCGTTTGCTGGAGAATGCGTTACAGGAACGTGTAGCGATAGGCGACAAATACCGTATTGACCGAGTAATTGGGTGCCTGCTGATTGGTTGGCAACAGGCTGGTCGGAGTGAATCCGAGCAAATAGGCGTTATAAAAATAATCGTTGGAGCGGAGCCGTTGGTACATGTACCCGGCAAGCATGCTGGATGCCTTGCTGAATTGATAAGTACCCGTGAATTTGAGCTGGGCAAGCTTGCTGCTGATGGTTGGCGTCGTACCGGAATTGCCGACGGCACTGTTGATGTTCTGCACCAGAGTCGTGGAATATTTTGTGCTGCTCAACGAATAGTTGAAATCTTCGGCAAGTTCGAGTTTGCCGTGCATGAAGCCCTTCTGCTTGCCGCTGACGCCTACGGTATTGTCTTGATCGGTGAGGTCGTTGCTCCAAAGCGTGGTTCGCAATGCGACCGCATCGCGACCGCTGGCGGTGAATAGATTGCGCGTCCGCCGTTGCCAACTGGCATAGACCGCGAAGGAGGCGTTTTCCGAGTAGCTGTAGCTGGCATCGAGGTTGGCGCTCGATACGTCGCCATCCTGTACACCCAAGGTGGAGCCGTAATCATCCTTCGCGTAGCGGCCATTGATGCCTAACGTGAACTTGTCGGTCGCCTGCCAGCTGACACCCGCCTTGAACAGGTTCTCCTTGCGCGAGGCATCGAAAAACGCCACGTAACCGAAATTCTCGAAACCCTCGTCATTGGCCTGCATGGGGTTGTAGAACGAACTGTTCACGGTTGCGGTGCGTCGACCGTAGGTGTAACCGGCATTGAAGTTGACGGTCTCGCCGACTTTGAGTTTGTATGTCGCCACCAACCTGTTCTCGGTGTTCTTCGGCACCTGGACGCAGGATGCGACGGTGTAGTAGCCGGCATTGGTTGCCGAAAGCTCGCCCTGCGCGTTGTTCGCCAGAGCGTTGTTGCACCAGCGAGAGATGTGATCGTACTCATAGCCCAGATGCAGTCGCTGGCTGGAACCGATGCGGTAGTCCCCCCCCACATCAAACTGGGAACGCTTGTTGCTCATCGGGATGTTGACAACCGTTAGCGCGTCGCCACCGAGGTCGAGGAAGGTGTACGTGTTCGACGCTGTGCGATTGTCGCGTTCGTTGTACTTGAGTCCGGCAGTGAAATTCAACGCGCTGGTTGCCTGGTGGGTCAGCTTCACGTCCGCATGTGTCATTACCACCAGACCGTCGAGTGAGTTCACCGGCAGCAGCTGAGCCGTGTTCGGAACCGTCGTGTAGGTACCGTCATAGCTGGCGTTCTGGGTGTTGCGCCCGTAGGACAAGCCGCCGGTCAACTTCGTCGCTGCGCTGAAGATATAGCCGCCGGTCAAATTCAGCTGGTGAAACTGATTGCTCGGCGGGGTACTCATCGTACCGAGCGGGAACGCAGCGCCAGGGGACGTTCCCGTTGGCGGAACTGCTGCAGCGCCGTTTCCGCCAGAGACGTACGGATTCGACCAGGTTACCCCGGAATAATCATCGTGCAGCATCGAGCCGAAGTAGTTGGCGCTCGCATATCCTTTTTTGCCGACCCAGTTCAGGGCGAGGGTGATCGTGTCGTTCTTGAATTCGGTCGGATTCATCAGGATCGCGATGCGCTCGCCACCGTAGTTGAAGCCGCCGGTGTCGCGCAGATCGTAGGCATCGGTACCGGATCCGATCAGCTTGGCGCCGGATTGGTCGAGACGATTGAAATTGAGCTTTATGCTCCATTCGCGGTTAAAGTTGTAACCCGCGCTCGCACTCGTATTTTGCCGTTCGCTGTACACGTCCTCCGTGTGGAACGCTGCAAGCTGGGTGGCGGTGAGAGTCTGCGTACCTCTGCTGTTGCTGGTAAGAACACCACCTGAGTTGGCCGTGGTCGTGTTGATCACGCCGAACGTGGGTGAAAGCGTGAAGAGGTTCCCACCCATCGATCCCTGGAATGGCGTCTGGTAGGACCCATCGGTCGTGTAATGGCGCAGTTGGTCGTATCCGATGCCAAAGATCCATTGCCCCTGATCGGCAAGCGATGCTCTGAGGTTGCGGGATGTCGTGCCGAGATCGTTTCCGGTCACCTGCCAGCGCGTAGTGCCGTCGTGTTGCCCGTAACTGTCGCCACCACGAACGTCGAAATTGCCGAGCAGGTAGGTACCTGATTCATTGAGGCCATTGTATTCGCCGAACTTGGGCGAATCCGTCGGCACATTCCGTACACCGACGTCGAAATAATTGAGTGGGTATAGCAGGGCTTTGAGGTCGTCGTTCCCTTCATCCTGGGCTTGCGCAGCAAGCGGTGTGGCGACGCACACGAACAGCAATGCAGTGCGCACCGCCAGCGTGATGGCGTTCAGGACGAAAATTCTTGTACCCGTACTCATGACGATCCCTCCAATATCCGGGTTAGCGGTGCAGAAAAGCACCGGCCGGTGAATTCGAGCCATGGATCATGACGTGGCAGTTCATGCAGGAGCGTCCCACGGCATTGGAATTTGGACTGCTACCCATCAGCGCGCCTCCACCTTGGATGCCCGCGACTGCATTACCGTACGGCGCCTGGCTGTTATGCGGCCCGTCGTGGCACTCATCGCACAAGAACGGCGGACGCGACTTCAACAGCGGCGTGATATTCGAACCGTGCGGCGTGTGGCAGTTGGTGCAATCCTCATTGACTGGCTGATGCTCCCACAGGAATGGCCCGCGCTTCTCCGCGTGGCAGGTCCAGCAGGTTTCGTTGACGGTGTTTTTTGCCAGTAATTTGGGGCCGGCCGAACCGTGCGGATTGTGGCAATCGGAACAGGCCATCTTGCCGGCGTCGAGCGGGTGGGTGGAAATCTGTTTGGTCTGGGCGCGCTGCTCCTGGTGGCAACCGAAACAAACGGCGGGCTGCAACACCTTGACCAGCATCGGATCGGTCGGGCTATGGACGGTATGGCAATTCGCGCAGGCGACATCGTTGGTCTGATGCTGGCTGCCCGGCCAGTGCATGCGCAAATTGGCCTTGTGGCAGCCGAGGCAGACTTCGGTTTGCGCTTGCGGATCGGTGGGCAGATAGCCTGCCGGCGTGTGCTTGGAGCCGAACACGATATCCGGTGCAGGGCGACCCTTGCCTCCGACGTCGCCGGCAAGGTGGTTCGCACTCTCACCGTGGCACGACTGGCAATTCGGTGTCCGCCCGTCGCCCGTAACGCCGTGGGGTGTCTGGTAGATGGCCAGAATCGGCTTGGTTTCGGACTCGTCGTGGCATTTGGTGCACACGGCATCCTTGCTAAGGCGCTCTTGCGCCGCACCATCGAGATCAGCCGCAGTCACCGCCGTCGTGGCGATTGATCCCAACGACACACAAAGTAGTAAAGCGCTCCCAAGGCGTTTCATACAAACCCCAATTGTCTATTGCCGATCTGACGTGCCGCTCAACTCCGCCAATTTCCGGATTCTTCCGAGGTAAATCGCCTCAAAGCGAGAGAATCCAGTCCACGAGATTCTTTATTTGCGCCATGTCGTTCGGCGGCGAGGTCTTCACAATCTTGTGCGCTTCCTCATGGCCATCGGGGAACTTGGCATTTTCACCGGTCGTAATGTGTTCGATCAGCCGCGCTTCGGCGCCCTCCTTGCCTTTGAATTTTTCGGCGACCTTCTTGTACGCAGGGCCATCCTTTTCCTTCTCCATCGAATGGCACTTGAAGCAATTGTTCTGGCGCGCCAAGGCCTTTGCCGCTTCGACATCGACGTCTGCCCATGCCGTGATGGACAACGTCAATCCGATACTTATCAGCGTCGCGATTGCGATGTTGCTGTTGCAAGACGGGAAGTTGCGCACGGTTGTCTCCTGAGCTTGGTCGCAGACAAAAGGTGGGAAGCCACTCGGCACCAGACTAATCTCAAGTCTTGCCAATACCATCAGGAATTCTCGCCTTCTGAGGCGGGTTCATCTGTTCGCCAGCACACATAGCCCAGCGTACGACGGCTGCTGCAGCGAATATTGATCTAGATCAATTTGCCGGAAACGAGGGGCGACGAACCTGCCTGATCGGAGGTCGGACCGATCTGGCCCGCTATGGAACGACGTCGGCGATCGTCAGTTCGATTGTTTCCGTCCGGTGAACGTTGGTTGCAGCCGACAACACCTGCAAGTCGCCGCTTTGCGGCAGGGCGTTGCCGGATTTGGAGATTCGCGCGCCGATCAGTATCTGGCGCAACACGATGGTGGCCGGCGGCGCAGTCAAACGCAATCGATCGATGCGCAACCTTTGCGAGACGAAACTCGCCGCAACCCACGCCAGTGGTATCAGAGTGAAGCCGATCGCGATCGGCAGACGCAGATCGGCTAGCGAGATTTCAGCCAAGGTCAAATCAGGCGAAATCCGTACCCATAGTAAGGTCACGCCAGCGAGGGCAAGCAAGCCGAGCGAGAACCTGACAGTAGCACTACCCGATTCAAGTAACGAACGCGAGCGCGCAGTGCAGGGCATCGTCGGAGACGGGCAATTGACCGGTTTGATGCGATGCGTATCTACCGAGTTCGGCCCCTGCGAGGCATCAGCTGGCGGAGTAGTTGACGTGAATCGACCATTGGGACATGGTAGCGTCTCGTCGCATCTCCAACTACACGACAAGCACCAGTTGCGAGCGTTCGACGATTCCACAGGGGCGGTTCAGACTAGCGAATCCAACCCTCTTTCATGACCCAATTGAACGAGGAGCCACACATGATTTTCAGCAATTTGTCTCGCACCTTGATTGCCGGTCTGGCGCTTTGTGCCGTCGGCAGCGTATTTGCCCAAGCTCGCGAAAACGTCGGTGCTCCGGTGCCTGCGGCAACGGGAATACCATCGCCGCTCGCCAGGCCGGTACGTGCGCCGACTGGCGGCGTCCTTGTCGATGAGTTCACCGGCCGTTTCGTCACCCATCCCACCGGCGGTTTCGGTGGGGCGCCAGCGAGCGCCGTGCAAACTGCACTTGCCATGACCATCAACGGTTTCGGCGCGCAAGTCCTCAACGCTAACGCCCTGGCCGATGACTTCATCGTGCCTGCGTCGGGCTGGTCGATCAGCCGCGCGCGATTCT
>JBDTOS010000075.1:0-10135 GCA_039933095.1 Dokdonella sp. | reverse complement strand
TACGGTGTGGACATCAAGCAGGCTGGCGACCGGCTTGCGATCATCGAAGTCAACGACAACCCATCAATCGAGGCCGGCATCGAGGATCAATATCTTGGTGATGACTTGTATCGGCGCATCATGGACGAATTCCTGCGCCGGATGGAACGCAAGCGTCTTGGATTGCGCGGGTAGGGATGCTCTGAAACGGTCCATTTCTGCGCAGTTTGCGTGGCTGCGTCAGCGACTGCCGGCGCCGGCGACCAGCTCGTGAATTGACAGCCTTCGCCTTCGACTGGGACCTCAACAGCGAACGGATGCGTTGCAGAACCCGCGTACGCTGCAACCAGACCAGATCGATCAGCGGTGCGGCGCAAAGCCAGAACGGCAGCGTGTAGCCACCCCAGCTCCCACCGCGTGCAAACGGAAACACCACGACGGCGAGACCGCCGAGCACTACGACCAGCATCAGTCGTCGGCTCATCGCGGATACGTTGAACGGTGCATGGTCGACGGCTGTGGACGACCCGGCCAATAGTGCCTTCGGCGAATACCGGATTGGCAGTGGCGGCGTCGCTGCCGATTTCACGACAGCGGCTATCAGTGTCCGGCGTTTCATCGTTTTGGTCTCCTGTGACGGGTTGCGTTGTACCGAAGCGTGCCCTTGCGCGATCTCAAATGCTGAGATGTGCGCGGGCGGTTCGCTTGTGCGTGCGATAATCGCGGCCCGTGGCCGGAGTGCCGGCGCAGCGTGCTAAGCAAGTGGAAAAACACGCCTTTCTTCAATACGCCGTCATCCTGCTGCTCGCCGCCGTGATTGCGGTACCGCTGGCGCGGCGCTGGCGGCTCGGTGCGGTGCTTGGCTATCTCGCTGCCGGCGTGCTGATCGGCCCGTCGGGGCTAAGCCTGCTCGTCAACACCGAAACGATCAGCACGATTTCCGAACTTGGCATCGTGTTGCTGCTGTTCGTGATCGGCCTCGAGCTCTCGCCGCAGCGCCTGTGGGTGATGCGTCGGCACGTATTCGGTCTCGGCAGCGTGCAGATGATTGCGACCGCGCTTGCGATCAGCGGACTGGTGTTTATGTTCGGGTTGGGCTGGAAAGCTGCATTGATCGTCGGCCTCGGCCTCGCCCTGTCGTCGACCGCGATCGACTTGCAGGTGCTGGCCGAGCGCAAGGAACTGACCAGCGCGCATGGTCGCCTTGCCTTCGCATTACTGCTGTTTCAGGACGTTGCCGCGATTCCGATTTTGGCCTTGATTCCGCTGCTCGCCTCGCAGCAGGAATCGGTCGGTTTCGCCGCCCATGCGATCGAGGTGCTCAAGGTCATCGGCCTGATCGCGGCGGTTGCGATCGGTGGTCGCTATCTGTTGCGCCCTCTGTTTCGTGGCGCCGCCGGAACCGAGATTCCCGAAGTATTCACGGCGGCAGCCCTGCTGGTAGTAATCGGCACCGCGTGGATCATGGAAGCGGCTGGCATGTCGATGTCGCTCGGCGCATTTCTCGCCGGCGTGCTGCTGGCCGATTCGGAATATCGCCACGAAATCGAAGCGCGCGTCGATTCGTTCAAGGGTTTGTTGCTCGGCCTGTTTTTCATCAGCGTCGGCATGGCCGCCGATGTGCAAATCGTCGTGCGCGAGCCGTGGTTGGTCGGCGCGCTCCTGCTTGGTTTGCTTGGGATCAAGGCGCTGATCCTGTTCGGCATCGCGCGCGGGTTTGCCCGCCATGACAGCGAACAATCCCTCGCGCTGGCGGCGATCCTGTGTCAGGGCGGTGAATTCGCCTTTGTCGTATTTTCGCTGAGCGCGACCAATGGGCTGATCACCCCGGCGCAGCGCGATTTGCTGATCGTCGTCGTGACTCTGTCGATGGCGGTGACTCCATTACTCGTCATCGGTCGCAGCAAGCTCAACATCGGTCGCAGGAAAAAAGAATCGCTGCCGTTCGACGCGATTGTCGACGAAACACCGCGCGTCATCGTGGCCGGCTTCGGTCGGTTCGGACAGGTCGTTGCACGCGTGCTGCGCTCGCAGAATATTCCATTGATTGCGATCGAGAGTTCAGTGGAACAGGTCGAACAGACGCGTCGCTTCGGCTCGAAAATCTATTTCGGCGATCCGACCCGCAGCGATCTGTTGCGCTCCGCCAACGTCGGTAGTGCCGAAGTATTCATCGTCGCAACCGACGACCCCGACTCAAATATCCGTACCGCGCGACTGGTACGTCGTCTGTATCCGCACCTGAAGGTCTACGCACGCGCACGCAATCGCCAGCACGTATGGCGGCTCATGGATCTGAATCTCGATGGCATCGTGCGCGAGACCTATCATTCCAGCCTGGTCATGGCACAGCAGATTCTTGAAGCACTCGGCATGCCGGCGGAAACAGCGAAACATCGTGTCGAGATGTTTGATGCGCACGACGACGAATTGTTGAAATCGCAATATCTTGTCTATGACAACGAAGCCGCGCTGGTGCAAAGCTCGAAGGAAGCGCTGGGCGATCTGGAGCGCCTGTTCGCCAACGATCTCAAGCGCGACCAATCTGCAGCGACCAACGATGCCAGGAACTAGGCAACCGCGCGGCTATGCGCTGGCCGAATTGCAGCTGACGACGTTTGATCGTCAGTTCAGCGCCGTCGCGCGCGTGCAACGACCGGATCGTTATCGATTGATCGATGCATTACCTGACAATCTGCCACGCATCGCACGGGGTTCAGGCGTGTCGTATGTCGCCGCGAGTTTCGGCAACGGCGCGATCAGCCAGGACATGAGCGCGTTCGATCGTCTGCTCGCGTTCGATAACGAGCGCGGCTTGCTGCATGTCGAAGCCGGTGCGCGCATCGGCGATGTCGAGCGATTCCTCTTGCGCCACGGCTGGTACCTGCCGATCGCGCCGGGCCATCCGGCGGCGACGATCGGCGGCTGCATTGCGGCTGATGTGCACGGCAAGAATCCGGCGCGCGATGGAACGTTTCGCAATCAAGTCGAAGCAATCGAGTTATGCCTACCCGGTGCGGGCGTTCGCATCGTTGCTGCCGACGATGGTCAGGACCTGTTCGACGCCACCTGCGGTGGGTTCGGTCTGACCGGCACGATCGTCTCGGCGACGCTGCGACTCGCGCACGCACCCGAAGCGCTCGCCGTGCGCAGTGTGCCGGTTGCCAATCTCGCCGAGGCCGCACAGGTGATGCGCGAAGCGGCCAACGTACCGCTGCTGTACGGATGGCACGATGGACGCGCGAAGTGTTTTGGCCGCGGGGTGATTCGCATCGGCCTCGAAACCGATGCGCCGACGCGGCGGTCACGCCACGCTGCAGACCTGCCGGTCGCGATCAAACCGATGGCAATTCCAATGTGGAATCGCGCCGGCATCGCCTCCGCGAACCGCTGGCTTGGCATGCGCTGGTGCAAGCCGGGGCAAACCGCGATTGCACTCGCCGATGCACTGTTTCCGCTCAATGATGCGCGGCGCTATTTCGCCGGATTCGGCCACGCCGGATTCGTCGAAGCGCAGTGGCTGATCGGTCACGCGCGCTTCGCCAGCTTTGCCGGCGCGCTCGCTGAACTGGTTGCGCGTATGCGGCCGCGCATCAGCCTGATCGCAAGCAAGCTGTTCGCCGGCAATCCGGTCGGATTGAGTTTCGACGGCACCGGTATCGCGCTGGCAATACAGTTGCCGGCACCGATGCAGACCCGCCAGCAGGCGTTTCTGGAAGCACTCGCCGAGTGCGCGATTGCTCATGGCGGAAGACCCAATCTGATCAAGCAATCGACGCTCGATGCGAGCACAGTGCGCACCGCGATTACCGGTTTCGATTCGATGCGCGAACACTTGCGCAGCTTCGCAATCGACGGTCTTCCGCAATCGGAACTCACACGCAGGATCAACTTGTGAGCGCAAAAACTCCGGGCACGGCGATTGTCATCGGCGCATCGACTGGACTGGGTCGCGCTCTGGCGAATGCGCTCGCGCTCAAGCAACACCCGCTATTGTTGGTCGCGTCGGATCAGCGCGATCTCGATGCGCTGGCCGCCGATCTCGCGTTGCGCCATGGCGTTCCGGCACGGGCGCTGGGTCTCGATCTTGGTCGCGAGGCCGATCCCGGTGCTGCGGTTCTTGCTGCGCTTCGTGGTCTGCCGGCACCCGATGCGTTGTTGTTACCCGTCGGCTACTCACGTCACGACGACGATTTCACTCTCGGCGTTGACGCGATTGGAAACTTGTTGGCCGTCAACCTGCACGCGCCGCTCGCGATCGTGCACGCGTTGTTGCCAACGCTGGTCGAAGCGCATGCGACTGTAGTCTTGTTTGGCAGCGTCGCTGCCGAGCGCGGACGTGGACGCAATGTCGTTTACGCGGCAGCAAAACGCGCGTTGCTATCGCTCGCCGAATCCCTGCGTCAACGCTATCGAACACGAGAATTGCGCGTGCAGGTGTATCAGCTCGGTTTCATGCAAACCAATTTGACCCACGGCATGAAATTGCCGCTACCGGTCGCCGATCCTGATGATGTTGCAGATACCGTCGTGCGGAGGCTGCGGCGCGGCAACGGGGTGCGCTATCTGCCGCGCTGGTGGGCGCTGATCGCCTTCATCATTCGCGGCCTGCCGCTGTTTGTGTTTCGGCGCATGAAGGACTGAGCGCCATCAGGTTGACGCATTGACCTGATCGAGTGTGGCAAGAACCAGACTGTCCCTGTCGCCGCAATCAACCCACAGCTCCGCCATGCTGCGACCGGAAAGCGGATGGCGAAGCGCGGGTGCGATATCGACGAGCGGTTTCAGTACAAACGCGTGCAGCAGTTCAGCGCGCGGGATTTCGAGATGACCAGGACCGCTCAGCACGATGTCGTCGTACAGGACGATATCGATATCGAGCGTGCGGCTCGAAAAGCGCGGCACATCGCGACGGCGACCGTGACGGTCTTCGAGCGTATGCAGCCATTGATCGAGTTCGATCGGGGACAGATCGGTATCGAGTCCAACGGCAAGATTGAGGAAATCATCACCGGAAAATCCGACCGCTTTCGAGCGATACACCCTTGAGACGATCAGGTTTCTGAAGCGCTCGCGCAGTTCGACAAGCGCCGTCATCAGGTGCAATTCCGCATCGATGTTCGAACCGAGACTGAGATAGACACGCGCCATTGCGAAACCCGCAGGTATCAGCTTTTGCGACTACGTTCGATGATGACGCCGACCGATTTCGCACCGCGCACGGCACCAGGTTTGCCAAGCTTCAAACGCACCCGAGCAACATTGAATTCATCGAGGATGAGTGCCGCGCAATGCTCGGCAAGAGTCTCGACCAGCTGAAAACTCGCCGCCTCGACAAACGAAATCAACGCCTTCGACACGGCCTTGTAATCGAGCGTATCGGTAATCTGATCGCTCGCCGCCGGTCGCGTGTTGTCGAATGCCATCTCGATATCGAGGGCTACAGTCTGACGAATGCGCCGCTCCCAATCGTAGATACCGATGACGGTATCGATGCGTAGATCTTCGATGAAAACTTTATCCATTGCGGTTGCGAGGTTTCGACGATGATGTGAATGGCGATGATGTGAATGGTAAAGGGTAAATAGCAAAGGACCGCTCGCAATCGCCACTCTCGTCGTCGGACGATGCCTTGGCTCTCGCTGTTCGCTGTTTGATTTTTACTATTTACTGTTCACCCTTCACTATTCACGCCCTCAAGGCTCTCTAGCGACCACCTCGGCGACACCTTGATCGTCGCGTCGTCCGTTTGCCCCGCAGCAAGTCGCAGCGCGCCCGCCAACGCAATCATCGCGCCATTGTCGGTGCAGAATTCAGGGCGCGGGAAATAACTGCGAAAACCTTCGCGCTCGCCAGCTTCGGCCAGCAAGGTGCGTAAGCGTCGATTGGCACCAACACCGCCGGCTACGACGAGTCGCCGCGCCCCGGTTTGTTCCAGCGCGCGCCGACACTTGATTAGCAACGTATCGACGACGGCTTCCTCGAACGCACGCGCGATATCGGCTTTGGTCTGCTCGCTCTTGTCGCTGGCCTGAAATGCAAGCAGAATTTGCGTCTTGAGGCCCGAGAAGCTGAAATCGAGTCCGGGCCGATCGGTCATCGGACGCGAGAACTTGAATTTTCCGACGGTGCCCGATTCGGCCATCTTTGCGAGCAACGGTCCGCCCGGATAGGGCAGACCCATGAGTTTGGCGGTCTTGTCGAACGCCTCGCCGGCAGCATCGTCGAGCGTATCGCCGAGCAATCTGTAGCGGCCGATGCCAGTAACCTCGATCAACATCGAATGGCCCCCCGACACGAGCAAAGCGACAAACGGCGGCTCGGGCGGATCAGGTTCGAGCAGCGGGGCGAGCAAATGACCTTCCATGTGATGCACGCCGATCGCGGGGATTTCCAGTCCCCAGGCGAGGCTGCGCGCGGCGGTTGCGCCGACCAATAGCGCGCCGGCGAGTCCCGGTCCTGCCGTGTAGGCGACTCCGGCCAGATCACGCGTGGACAGGCCCGCCTGCGCCAGCGTCTCGCGAATCAACGGCAGCAGTTTGCGTACGTGATCGCGCGAGGCGAGCTCGGGCACGACCCCGCCATAGTCCGCATGCAGCTTGATCTGGCTGTACAGGGTGTGCGCGAGCAGCCCGCGCCCGGTGTCGAACACCGCCACCCCAGTCTCGTCACACGAGGTCTCGATGCCGAGAACCGGCCCGGCGACGGCCGACGGCTCCGAACTGCCCTGCTTTGCATTGGAATGATGGGTCACGATAGAATGCGCGGCTCGCCCGACTGACCGGGCACAGTTTACAGCGGAGTCAATCGATGCCCAGCGTCAAAGTTCGTGAGAACGAACCGTTCGAGTTCGCCCTTCGGCGCTTCAAGCGTACCTGCGAGAAGGCCGGTGTCCTTGCCGAAGTGCGCAAGCGCGAGTTCTACGAGAAGCCGACCCAGGAACGCAAGCGCAAGCGCGCTGCGGCAGTCAAGCGCCACCTGCGCCGCGTATCGCGCGATGTAACCAAGCGCCAGCGTCTGTATTGATCGACATTTGTTGATTGACGCTTGCGGGTGACGGGTTTCGCCCGCCGCACGTATCACCGCATTGTTTCCCGGCCGACACCGCGCAAGCGCTGTCGGCCGTTTGCGTTATTCGGGTTTGGCACCAGCGCCCGATAACTGATTATTTATTTCCCGGAGAACCGCCATGAGCCTGCGCGAGCAACTGACCGAAGATATGAAATCCGCGATGCGCGCCGGCGAGAAGGATCGCCTCGGCGTGATCCGCCTGATCCTGTCGGCAGTCAAGCAACGCGAGGTCGACGAACGCATCGTGCTTGATGACACCCAGGTCATGGCCGTGCTGGAAAAAATGCTCAAGCAGCGGCGCGATTCGATCGAGCAGTTCGATGCCGCCGGCCGCACCGATCTCTCGAAGATCGAGCAGGCCGAAGTCGCCGTGATCCAGACTTATCTGCCAGCCGCACTGAGCGAGGCCGAGATCGACGCGATCGTGGCCAAGGCGATTGCCGATTCGGGCGCGACCAGCGCCAAGGACATGGGCAGGGTGGTCGGCCTGGTCAAACCGCAGGTCGCCGGTCGCGCCGACATGGGCAAAGTATCCGGCCTGATCAAGGCCAAGCTTGGGTAGCATCCAGCACTGTCGGGCTGGCTTGGATAGTCAAATTCCGGCCCCACATCCGCTGTCCAGCCCGCGAAGAGAATCGATGTGTCCGGACCCAGCGCCGTCAACGAAGACCCGATCCGCGATCGCGCCCAGCTGATCGACTACATCGCCTCGGGCAGCAAGCCGGCGTCCGAGTGGCGCATCGGCACTGAACACGAGAAATTCGGTTTTCGACTCGATGACCTGCGGCCGCCGACGTGGGAAGGGGAGCGCGGCATCGGTGCGCTGCTTGAAGGTCTGGCCAAGCTTGGCTGGGATCGTGTCATCGAGGACGGCAAACTCATAGCGCTGAGTCTCGATGGCGCATCGGTCACGTTGGAACCAGCCGGCCAGCTGGAACTATCCGGCGCGCCGCTCGAAACGATTCACGACACCGCCTGCGAAGTCAGCCTGCATTTGAAGCAGGTCAAGACGGTCGCTGACGAGCTGCGCCTCGGCTTCCTCGGCATGGGTTTCCAGCCCAAATGGACGCGCGCGGACATGCCGATCATGCCCAAGGGCCGTTACGGCATCATGCGCCGTTACATGCCGCTCAAAGGCCAGCTTGGCCTCGACATGATGCTGCGTACCTGCACGGTGCAGGTCAATCTCGACTACGCCAGCGAAGCGGACATGGTGAAGAAATTCCGCGTCGGCCTCGCCTTGCAGCCCATCGCGACGGCGCTGTTCGCCGACTCGCCGTTCACCGATGGCAAGCCGAACGGGTATCTGAGTTATCGCTCGCATATCTGGACCGACACCGATCCTGATCGCACCGGCATGCTCGATTTCGTGTTCGAGGATGGTTTCGGCTTCGAACGCTACGTCGATTACCTGCTTGATGTGCCGATGTATTTCAGCTATCGCGACGGTCGCTATATCGATTTGGCCGGCAAGAGCTTTCGCAAGTTCATGAGCGGAGACCTGCCGGATCTTCCTGGCGCAAAAGCGACGATGCGCGACTGGGCCGATCACATGACCACGGCGTTTCCCGAGGTCCGGCTGAAGAAATTTCTGGAAATGCGCGGCGCCGATGGCGGTCCGTGGAATCGCCTTTGCGCGCTACCGGCGTTCTGGGCCGGCCTGCTCTACGATTCGACCGCGCTCGATGCGGCCTGGGATCTGGTCAAGGATTTCAGCCGCGCCGAGCGCCACGCGTTGCGCGACGGTGTTCCGAAGCACGGATTCAAGCTCGGCTTCCGCGACGGTACGGTGCGCGACCTTGCCGAACAGGCACTCAAGATCGCCGGCCACGGCCTGCGCCGCCGAGCACGCGTCAACGGCTACGGCGCCGACGAGGCCATGTTCCTCGAACCGATGATCGAATTCGTCCAAGCCAACCAAAGCCCCGCCGAACGCAAGCTCGAACTATTCCATGGCCCATGGAAAGGCAGCGTCGATCCTATCTTTCGCGAGTTTGCTTATTGATCGACCGCTTCGGTAGGTTGCTGGTGAGCGCGAGCGAACCGCAACTCCTAGGAAGGTTCGAGCGATAAAGCTGCGCGTGATACCAGGTCCCACAGATATCTGATCTCGCGGTATTCTCACCCCATGCGAGCGTCGAGATCAGTGGAATTGGAGTCTGTCAAACGAACTGTGTAACTGCATTTCGTCATAAGGCGTCCAACGGGACACGCTCGTCGCCGAACATCAGCTGGAAGCTCTGCAGCGCCGGCTTCCAGTGATGAATCGATTTCCAGTTCTTCGAGGCCTCGCGGATGGCCAGGAATAGCGCCTTGAGCGCGGCATCATCATTGGGAAAGATACGCCGGTTGCGCGTGTACTTGCGCATGACCATGTTCAGCGACTCGATCGCATTGGTCGTGTAGATCACCTTGCGGATCTCGGGAAGGAACTGGAAGAACGGAATGATGTTGCCCCAGTTGCTGCGCCACATCCGCACGACGGCTTTGTATTTCTCGCCCCAGGTGGCTTCAAAGGCATTGAGTTCGCGCTCCCCTTCCTCCGCCGTGGCGGATTGATAGATGCGCTTGAGGGCCACCACGACGTCCTTGACGTCCTTGCTGCTGACATAGCGCAAGCTGGCGCGTACAAGATGCACGATGCACAGCTGGGTCAGCGTTTGCGGGAACACCGCAGTGACCGCTTCGGGCAATCCCTTCAGGCCGTCCATGCTGGCGATGAAGATGTCGGCCACGCCACGCTGGCGCAGCTCGGTCAGTACGGCCAACCAGTGCTTGGCACCTTCGTTCTCGGCCAACCATAGCCCGAGCACCTCCTTCTCGCCACGCAGGTTCACACCCAGCACGATGTGAGCGGACTTGTTGATCACCTGCTTGTGCTGCTGCACCTTGATCACAATGCCGTCCAGCCAGACGATCGGATAGATCGCTTCCAGCGGGCGGGTTTGCCAGGCACGCGCTTCGTCCAGCACTGCATCGGTGATCTGGGCCACCAGACTGTGCGAGATCGTCACGCCGTAGAGATCCACCAGTGCCGATTCGATATCGCGGGTAGTCAGGCCCTTGGCGTAGAGGGTCAGAATCT
>JBDTOS010000074.1:0-10144 GCA_039933095.1 Dokdonella sp. | reverse complement strand
CACACGAAACTCGATGTCCGGAACCGGCTCATCAAGGCGGAAACGCAAACGGGCAAGGACGCTGGATGACTGTCGATCGGTACCCTTGGCCAGTGCGAATCCTGCGCGTCGCACAATCGACCGTCCGCTGTCGCAAGCGACATCGACATGGCCGTTGGCCGAGGCCGATGATACGCGACCGATCCACTGCACTTCGTAGGATCCCTCAGCCAACGGATCATGCGGGCCGAAGACGAGAAATCCTGCATCGCCATGCGATCGAAGCGCTGGCGGGTTGCCATCGCGAATACCGACATGGGTCTTCAGCGCAGTGTGATCGGCGGTCCAGCGCGCGACTTCATCCAGATTTTCCGATTCACCGAATCGGCTCTCCTCCACGCGGCGGCGCGCTATCCAGATGCCCATCGTCTCCACTTCGCCACGCGATTGGTGATCGACGATCCAACCGAGCTTCTTCAGCAATTGGTGCAGGTAGCTGTCCTGGAACCCGGACTCGAACCAGCCGTGCTGGCGGATGCACCAGAGGCTGAGGCCATCCATGCGCAAGCCCCACGGATACGGCACCGCGAGCGAACCTTCACCGACGAACGGTTCGCCGGCAAACACGAGGACACCGTTCGGTTCGAGCAGGCGCGGTAGGCGCTTGAGCAGGCCTACGTGATCGGCGGAATGGTGAAACGACTCGAAGAAAATGATCGCGTCGAAGCTGTCGGCGATCGACAAGGTGTTCATGTCCGCAACCAGCGTATCGACCCGCCCCGGCAGGTTGCGTGTGCGTGCATGCACGTAGCTGAGCAATGCCTCGTCCATGTCGACGCAGGTGACATCATGACCCATGCTCGCCAGTTGCCAGGTGAGCGGGCCATAGCCGGAACCGATTTCGAGAATCCTGGCGCCGTCCGGCAGTTTCATCTTCTTGATGAGATTGCCGTAGGTCATCAGGTAATCGCCGACCACGGTCGAGCTGCGCGTCGAATACGGAAACGGCCACTTGAGCATGTGCTCGTGATCGAACGGCGTTTTCTCGTTAGCAGTCTTGTAGGGTTTGCGCGCAATCAGCTCGTACAGGGCCATCTGCGCCCTGGCGTATTCGGGACTGCTCGGATCGCGCGGAAGCGCGTCGACCACGGAAAGTGGATCGAGCGCGAAACTTGAGAGCGAGGCGCGAAATTCATCATCGGAGCGCGACGCTGCGACAGCCGCAGCGGCGAGCCGGCGGTCGAGCTCCGCCATCGATTTGACGATATGTATATGCGGCGTTTTTTTCCGCCTGCGCCAAAACGGGAATCGCATGGCTAGTGGTAGCTAGCGAACGGGGCGACGCAAACGAAGCGCGCGATTGGGCGGATGACCCCTCCCCCTTCAAGGGGGAGGTTGGGAGGGGGATGGGTTTCAGCTGTTGATGGGTTTTTCACAAACGTACCCATCCGAGGCTCCGTACAGGAACCCAACCCATCCCCACCCAACCCTCCCCTTGAAGGGGAGGGCCTTGCAGATCGACAGTTTCGCGGCATGGGGGTGTCTTCACTGGACGCGGCGACGCAGGTAGTTCAGCAGATCGATCTGGGTGATCAGGCCGAGGAATTTTTTGCCATCCATGACGATGGCGACGTGGCCGGCCTTGAATACCGGCAGCAGGTCAGCGATCGGCGATTTGACGTCAAGCAGTTGCAGGTCGCTGATCATCGCCGTGGCGACGTTGTCGCGGAAACGTGGCTCATCGCCATAGACGTGCATCAGCACGTCGGACTCGTCGAGAATACCGACGATCGCATCGCCATCTATGACCGGCAACTGCGACACGTCGTACAGCTTCATGCGGTTGTAGGCGGTGATCAGCAGATCGGTCGGGGCGACGACAACGGTGTCGCGCGCGGCGTACGGGCGCAGGATCAGATCGCTGAGATCGCCATGTTGCTCGCGATCGATGAAGCCGTTGTCGAGCATCCAGTAATCGTTGTACATCTTCGACAAATACTTGTTGCCGGTGTCGCAGACGAAGACGACGATGCGTTTTGGCTCGGTTTGCTCGGCGCAGTATTTGAGCGCGGCGGCGACGAGGGTGCCGGTCGAGGAACCGCCAAGCACCCCTTCCCTGGCGAGCAAATCGCGCGCGGTGAGAAAACTTTCCTTGTCGCTGATCGCGTAGGCTTTTTTTACCCGCGAAAAATCGCTGATCGCCGGCAGGAAATCCTCGCCAATGCCCTCGACCATCCAGCTCGCCGATTTTTCCGACAGCGTGCCGTCGTTGATGTATTCGGCGAGGATCGAGCCGACCGGATCGGCAAGCACGAACTCGGTGTTCGGCGACACCCGCGCGAAGTAGCGCGACAGTCCAGTCATCGTGCCGGAGGAACCGCAGCCGAACACGATCGCATCGACGCGCCCGTCCATCTGCGCGAAGATCTCCGGGCCGGTGGTTTCCTCGTGGGCAAGCGGATTGTCAGAATTGCCGAACTGATTGATGAAGTACGCGCCGGGCGTTTCCCGCGCGAGACGTTCGGCGAGATCCTGGTAATAGTCCGGATGACCCTTGGCGACATCCGAGCGCGTGAGGATCACTTCGGCACCCATCGCCTTGAGGTTGAAAATCTTCTCGCGGCTCATCTTGTCGGGTACGACCAGAATGAGCTTGTAGCCCTTTTGTTGCGCAACAAGGGCGAGCCCGATGCCGGTGTTGCCGGCAGTGCCTTCGACGAGGGTATCGCCGGATTTGATCTTGCCGGCGCGTTCGGCGGCATCGATCATTTTGAGGCCGATGCGATCCTTGATCGATCCGCCGGGATTGGCGCTTTCGAGCTTGAGAAATATTTCGCAGCAACCGCTGGCAAGGCGCTGCGCCTTGACCATCGGCGTATTGCCGATCAGTTCAAGAACACTGGATTGGATGGTCATGCGGGCTCCGTGATCCCGGCACGCCGGTGTTCTCTGCCATGTCGGTCCGGGCATGGCGCGCACATCACGCGTACGACATGGCCGAAACCGCCGGCGTGGCGGAGTGGCTGACAGAGCGGATGATACCTGAGGCTGACGGGCGCCGATTGATTCGACGCGTAACTCAATGCGTCTCGGCGCAGCAACACGGGTGCCGCCGCAACGGCGGGCACCCGTGCGGGGAATCAGTGTGCAGCGGCCAAGGCTCGGTGTTCCCACATCGTGGTGAGCTTGTCCTTCGCGTGCAATTTTTCTTTCTTCATCTTGTGCAAGGTGACATCGTCGATCGGCAACACGCCCAATTCGGCATCGCGAACCTTGCTATCAAGCTCCTTGTGCAGATAGTAAAGCGCACGGAACTCCGAATTGGTTTGCATCATTGACTCAACATCTTTCTCATTCTGCTCGAACATCAGCAACCTCCTGAGTTTCGGAAAAAAGCGGACACCGCCACGCGACGCTTCAGTTGCGTCGCGTGGAAGGTCCGCGAGGGGTAACGACGAGATGACACGCTGGCCAGCAGCGACGAGAATTTGTCGCCTGATGGATCTTGCTTGTGCTTCAGATTGCCGCGGCCTGGACGGGCGGGCGTAACTGCCGGAAACGCCCTTAACGTCAAGCCGGCCTCGGATATTGAGGCGGCTGGATCGTCTGATGCTGGGGCTGATTTCATCGATTTGGCCATTCCCCATGCAGGTGCCGGAAAACTGCCGGGCCACATGGGCTTGAAAAGCTACTCCGATGACAGTGGATTGGCAACCGGAATTTGTCTCTTCTTATTAAATACTGCACATTCAATTACTTGTGGTGTTTTCTGGCTTCCTGCACGGCGATCCGGCGGAAGCATCAGCGATGCTTGTCGTCGCCCTTGTCAGCGGTCTTTTCGCGGCGGGCCTTGGCAGCAGCAGCTGACAGCGCAGCCTCTTTCTTCGACAGCGCGGCGGCCTTGGCCTGGGCATCCGCAATACGCTTCTGCTGTGCGGCCACGGCGCGGGCGGCTTCGGCTTCCTGGGCCGATTTCTCTCCCTCAGCACGGGCATCCTGGGCTTCCTGAGCCAAACGCGCGGCGTCTTCGGCTTGAATCTGCAGTTGCAGGCGCTGGCGCTCAACTTCGGCACGTGCCTGAGCAGCATCGCGGCGGGCGGACAACAGCAGCAGGCGATCGTTTTCCTGTTTCAGGTCGGCGCGCCTGTTTTCCATCTCGGCGGCCTGGGCCGCTGCCCAGGCGGTATCGACGCGGCGCTCGGCGACATAGGTCTGGGATACGCCGTCATCGCCGCCGGGTTTGGTGTCCTTGGTGACCTGCACGGCTGCTCGTGCCATGTTCAATTCTGCTGGTGCCAGATTGCCGAGTTTCGGATCAGCGCTGAGCTGATCGAGGCTGCGATCGAGACGCTGCAAATCGAGGTCACGCTGCGGCGACACGGTTTGACAAGCGGCCACTGCGACTATCAATACCAACAGCGTTGCGCTGGGCAACGACTTGGAAACCCGCAAAACCGCCGTAGCGACGTTCATCGGTTCGTCTCCTGCCCGGCATCGCTGCCAAGCTCGCGCCTCAGGTCCGCGTTCTGCTGGTCCAGCGCCTCGCTGGCGGCGCGCTCCGTGCCGAGCTTTGCCTTGGCTGTGGCGAGTTCGCCATTGGCTTCGGATTCCCGTGCCAAGCGACCGGCCGCCGCGTAATCCTCGCGCGATATCGCGGCCTGTGCCTGATCGAGGCGCTCCGTCGCAAAACGCAGCTCCAGCGGCGCGTAGGTCTGGGCACCGGCGGCGCGCGCATCGCTGAGGCTGCGGGTGGCCGAATCGAGCAAATCTTGTGGCGGGCGGGTCGGGCCGCCGCAGCCGGCACTCACCAGCACCGCCAGAATGAGAAGCGACACATGGATTTTTTGCGCCAGTGATGTCATAAACTCCGATGTCATAGGTTTTGTCGTCCGGCCGTTGTGCGCGAATCGCATCGCAAGCGCCTTATTGTGGGAACCTGCGCCCGCGCACGCAACCGGCAAATGCTGTGAACGTGCAAATCTGAGGGGAATCTGCTCATGGATATCGGTTATTTTCTCAAGCTCATGTCCGAGAAGGGTGCGTCGGACATGTTCCTGACCACCGGTGCGCCGGTGAACATCAAGGTTGAGGGCAAGCTCTATCCGCTCGGCAATACCGGGTTGCCAACGGGGATGGTCAAGAAGATCGCCTACTCACTGATGGACGAGGGCCAGGTGCCGCAGTTCGAGCGCGAGCTGGAACTCAATATCGCGATCGCGGTGAAATCCTCGGGCCGCTTTCGTATCAACGTTTTCAAACAGCGCGGCGAAGTCGGCATGGTGATCCGTGCCATCAAGCACGATATCCCCTCGGTCGAGGAATTGCGCCTGCCGGCGATCCTCAAAGAATTGATCATGGAGGCGCGCGGCCTGATCCTCGTGGTCGGCGCGACCGGTTCGGGCAAGTCGACGACGCTCGCGTCGATGATCGATCATCGCAACTCGAGTGCGTCGGGGCATATCCTGACGATCGAGGATCCGATCGAATACCTGCATCGGCACAAGAAATCGGTGGTCAACCAGCGCGAAGTCGGGCTCGACACGCACGGTTTCGACCGGGCGCTGAAAAACGCAATGCGCGAGGCCCCCGATGTCATCATGATCGGCGAGATTCGCGATGCCGAGACTATGGAGGCCGCGATCGCGTTTTCCGAAACCGGGCATCTGTGTCTTGCGACCCTGCATTCCAACAATGCCGATCAGACGCTGGAGCGCATTCTCAATTTCTTCCCTCAGACATCGCACCCGAACGTGCTGATGAATCTGTCGCTGAACCTGCGCTCGGTCATCAGCCAGCGCCTCGTGCTCGGCAAAGACAAGCGACGCATGCCGGCAGTCGAGTTGCTGGTCAACACACCGATGATCCGCGACCTGATCCGGCGCGGGCAAATCCATGAAATAAAGGAAGCGATGGATCGCAGCCTGCAGGAAGGCATGCAGACCTTTGATCAGGCCCTGTATACGCTCTACAAGGACGGCAAGATCGAGCTGGAGGAAGCGCTGGCCAAGGCAGACTCGCGTGACGGTCTCGCATTGAAGATTCGACTGACCGAGGGCGGCGACACGCCAATGGACGAGAACGTATTCGATAGCGCAATGTATTGAGCGGAGATCGGATGTCAGGGATCAGAGAACAGGGAACGGGGGTCAGGGAACGGGGAACAGAAAAGACATTTCCACGAGCGTTTCGCCCCAATCCCCAATCCCCGATCTCTACCCTCAGGACTGCAACAGCGGCGGCAATGGACAATGCAGGGATGCGCAGATCGAGCGCAGCAGCTCGGCTTCGCTGACGCTGACCTTGCCATCGGCGCCGATCGCCCGCGTGAGTCCGCGCACGACGAGCTCCTTGCCGGCGGGGGCCAATCGATCGAGCCTCGGCAGCGCACGATCGAGCGCAATGATCCATTCGTTTGGCGGCGCATACGTCGCCAGCGAATTTGGAAATGTCTCCTGCATGCCGAGGCGGAACGCGCGCTCGGCGGTCGCCGAATCATCATTGCCGCGCTCGGCAAGTATCGCAAAAACATCGGCCAGTTCGCTCTCGACTTCCGGCAGGCGCGTGCGACCGTTGACGGCGCTTGCCGCCGGATCGAGTGAATCGATGACCTGCACGGTGATCAATCGCGACAGGCAGTATTCGCTCAACGTCACCTGTTCGTCGGCGTCGATCAGCTGCCTGATGACAACGAGAAATGTTTGTAGCTGCGGACGCGGTCGCCGCCGCAATGCCGGAAACGCCATCGCCGCGAGCGGCAAGCGCTGCATCGGATGCAG
This sequence comes from Dokdonella sp., assembly GCA_039933095.1. Taxonomy (GTDB): domain Bacteria; phylum Pseudomonadota; class Gammaproteobacteria; order Xanthomonadales; family Rhodanobacteraceae; genus Dokdonella. The sequence goes on along the minus strand of JBDTOS010000074.1, from coordinate 3,389 downwards.
CTCATCGGTCGTGGCTGCGAGACTTTCGCAAACGGCGCGCGTACCGGTGTCGTAGTGTTTTTCGATCAGCCCGAGCTGGGCCGGTCGCGTTGCTGTTTCGCGATTCAACAGCAAGGTAAAGATCAACGCCATTGCACGCTCCTGCTGACAGGCGGCGGCGCGCAGATCATCGGGAATCATGGCGTGAATTGATGCCGCCGCCACGCGATCGTCGCTGCCGGGATTGCCGACCTGGCGAACTACACGATTGGGTTCCAGATTGATTGTAGCGCCGCTGGCCGGAAGCACGGATGCCGCTCGCGCCACCTGCGGCTGCAACGCGTGCAGCGGTGCAAAGCCCGAGATCGATATCTGCGCGCCTTCAGCGTCGTTGGTGCGCACCGGGTTTGTCCATTCGGCCGCTATCCGGGTCAGCTCGCTCGGATTGAATTGCGGTTGCAGGCGCTTGATGCGATCGGTTAGCACAGGGTGCGTGGCGAACAAGGCTGAATAACCGACACCGTCGCTGAACAGCATGTGTGCGACTTCTTCGCGATCATGCGCTGCAAGTTTCGAACCCTCGGCGAGCCCGCTGATTTTCTTCAGCGCACCGGCAATGCCTTCGGTCTGGCGGGTGAACTGAACTGCCGAGGCGTCGGCGAGAAACTCACGCTGACGCGAGATCGACGCCTTGATGATGCGCGCGAGGAAAATGCCAAGGTAACCGACCACGAATAGCGCAAGACCGAATGCAACGATGGCACCGCTGTTGCGACCGCGACCGCGACCGGACACTTCGGCGATCTTGCGGCCGATGATGGCGACGACGAGGATTCCGAAGACGATGCCGATCAGGCGGATATTCAGGCGCATGTCGCCGTTGAGCACATGGCTGAATTCGTGGCCGATCACACCCTGTAACTCCTCGCGGGTGAGCTTGTCGAGCGCGCCACGGGTGACCGTGATTGCGGCGTCGGCCGGCGCGTAGCCGGCGGCAAACGCATTGATGCCGGCCTCGTCTTCGAGAACGAAAATTTCCGGCACCGGCACGCCCGCCGCGATGGCAATTTCCTCGACCACATTGCGCAGGCGCTGATAGGTGAAGTCGGTCGTATTGGGCGGTACCGGCATCGCGCCCAACTGAGCCGCGACTGCGGCACCGCCACCACGCAAGCTGGCAATTCGATACAACGAGCCGAGCGCGATGACCGCCAGACTCGCCAACGACAGCACCACCAGCAGGCCGGCAATGTTCGTATCAGGGTTTTGGCGGCCGACTGCGAAATAGACGATGAGGTCGGTTGCGCCGACAACGATCAGGACGGCGCACGCGAACATCAGCAGCATGCGCCGGGTTTGCTTGCGCGCACGCTCCTGATGCGCGAAGAAATCCATCAGCGCGCGCCAGCCATCATCAAATCAGCCCGCCGCTTGCGATGCCACGATCAGGTAAACGACACCTTGACTGCTTCGCGCTTTTCCGGCGATTCGATATCAAGCAATTGGGCCGGCTGAAACGCGAACATGTTGGCGACGACCGAGTTCGGAAACACTTCGCGCCGGTTGTTGTATCCCATCACCGCATCGTTGAAGGCCTGACGCGCGAAGGCAACCTTGTTCTCGGTGGTGGTCAGCTCCTCGGAAAGCTGCATCATGTTCTGATTCGCTTTCAGATCCGGATACGCTTCGGCCAGCGCGAACAATTTTCCAAGCGTCTGGGTGAGCACGTTCTCGGAACCGGCGAGGCTTTGCATTGCCGCAGGATCGCCCGGATTGGCTTTCGCCGCCGCAAGTCCCGACACCGCCGAATTGCGCGCCTGCACGACCGCTTCGAGCGTCTCGCGCTCGTGCTTCATGTAGCCCTTGGCGATCTCGACCAGATTCGGAATCAGGTCGTAGCGGCGAGTCAGCTGTACGTCAATTTGCGCGAACGCATTCTTGTAGCCGTTGCGTGCGGTCACCAGGCCGTTGTAAAGGCCAATGGCGTAGAACGCGATGAGGGCAACGACACCGAGAAAAATCAATAAACTCATGGCCTGCTCCCTGAACAAGTCAAAGTCGATGAAGTCAGAAAGGATTGTCGATCAACAAGATCGGGTACACTCGTGACAATTGTCTTGAACAACTGCCACAGCCAGCATAGCATGGGGCAGCTGCGCTTCCGGAGGCTGCATTGATTCGAATTTTCAACTGCCTGTTTGCCGTGCTCGCCGTCGTCTTTGTCGCGAACGCCGCACCGACGGAAGCTCGCAGCAAGCACCTTCCGTCGAAGTCCGCTGCCGCAAGTTCGGCAGCGAAGGCCAAAGCGCAAAAAGCAGCCAAGTCAGCCAGCCGCAACAAGTCGAGCCGTAGCCGCAAGGCACCCGCTGTCAGCCGCACTCTCCCGCCGATGCCGGTTCCTGTCGCCGTCGCATCAGCACGTTCGAACGACCCTGCAGCGGTTGCACGCGATTTTGATCGCTGGCTTGCAGCGATCGACCCGTCCGGGCCGATCGCCGGACTCGCGGTTGCCCTGGTCAAGGACGACAAGGTCCTGCTAGAACGTGGCATCGGCTACACCGACTGGGAAACCCGAGAACCGGTAACGGTCAATACCGTGTTTCGCCTCGCCTCGCTATCGAAGGCATTCGCGACCGCAACGACGGCGCTACTAGTGCGCGACGGTGTGCTGCGCTGGGACACACGCATCGCGGACATGCTGCCGACGTTCGAACTTGCCGATCAGCAGAGCAGCCAGAACTTGAGCGTGCGCGATATCCTGAGCCAGCGTTCCGGTTTGCCGCACAACGCCTACGACTCTCTGCTCGAACAGGACGAGCCGTATCCGCTGCTGATCGAGAAGCTCAAGGATGTGCCGATGGCGTGCCAGGTCGGCGAGTGTTACGGCTATCAAAATGTCGCCTTCAGTCTGATCGGCGATATGACCTATGCCGCGACCGGGGATTTTTTCTACCATCAGGTCGAGAAGCGCATCTTCCATCCACTGGCCATGGGCACAGCGACATACGGCCGCGATGCACTTGAATCGACGGCGAGCTGGGCGCGACCGCATGTGCGATCCGGCCAGGGTTGGCGCTCGCTGGAACCGACCGACACCTACTATCACGTCGCGCCGGCCGCAGGCGTCAATGCCAGTATTCGCGACATGGAAAAATGGCTGATCGCGCAAATGGGTGGGCGCCCGGACGTGCTGCCCTTGAGTCTGCTGACCACGCTGCATGAGCCCCAGGTCGAAACCCAACGTGAACTGCGTGGGTCGCCGTGGAAGCGGAGTCGTCTGCTTGACGCGCATTACGCGCTCGGTTGGCGTGTATTCGATTACGCCGGCGAAACGATGGTGTTCCACGCCGGTGCCGTGCGCGGCTATCGCGGCATGCTGGCGTTTCTTCCGAAATACCGGTTTGGCCTGG
>JBDTOS010000073.1:0-10192 GCA_039933095.1 Dokdonella sp. | reverse complement strand
CGCTGACGACGCCGATTGGTGAGGGCTTCAGTTCGATCAATGTCGAGCTGCGCAAACGTTTTGACCTGTATGCCAACGTGCGACCGGCGATCACATTTCCGGGAACCGGCTCGCGCTACGAAAACATTGATATCGTGACGGTGCGTGAAAATACCGAAGGCGCGTACGGGTCAGAAGGGCAGACGCTTTCAGCAGACGGCGAAACGGCGCAGTCGATGATTCGGGTAACCCGGCGTGGATCGGAACGCATCGTGCGCTACGCGTTTGAATTGGCGCGTCGCGAACAGCGCAAGAAAGTGACCCTGGTGCACAAGGCCAACATCATGAAGTCGACTTCGGGTTTGTTCCTGAAGGTTGGGCGCGAGGTCGCCGCGCAATATTCCGATATCGCATTCAACGAGATGATCGTTGACAACACCTGCATGCAGTTGGTGATCAATCCGCAGCAATTCGACGTGATCGTTACCACCAATCTGTTCGGCGACATCATTTCGGATCTGTGCGCAGGCCTCGTCGGCGGACTTGGCCTCGCGCCGGGCGCAAATATCGGAACCGAAGCGGCAATATTCGAAGCCGTGCATGGTTCGGCCCCGGATATCGCCGGCAAGGGTGTCGCCAATCCGTGCGCGCTCCTGCTGGGTGCGGTGCAAATGCTCGGGCATATCGGTTTGATCGAACACGGCAAGCGCATCCGCAATGCGATTCGCGACGCGATTCACGCGCGCGATCACCTGACTCGCGATCTCGGTGGTGAATCAGGTACCGACGAATTCACCACCGCGCTGATCGCGCGACTCGTCGTGTAGGTGTTGTGCAACGCTGCCTATCTCTTCGGTGGCGATTTGGCTGCATGGTGATCCAGCACTCTGACCGCTCCACTTCCGGGTGAATAAGCGTTCGCGAGCGCGTGCTGGACGAAATCGATAGCGTCTGCGACAGCGGTTTCCAATGCGTTGCCGCGTGCCAACCCGGCCGCGATCGCGGCAGCAAGGCTGCAACCGGTACCGTGTCCCTCGAACGGTAGACGCGGATGCTCGTGCCAGCGCGCGCCGCGCACCGTGACCAGCAGATCGCGAATGACAGGAGTCGGCTTCTTGCCACCCGCTGCATGACCGCCCTTGAGCAGCACCGCTTTCGCGCCGAGTTCGCGCAGCGCGTGCGCAGCGGTCAGCATGGCATCGGCATTGTCGATTCGGCGACCGAGCAACTGCTCGACTTCGGGGATATTGGGTGTCAGAAGACTGGCATGCGGAAACAGATGTCTGCGCAGTGCCGCCGCAACTCCGCCCATCGCCAGCGCATCCCCGCTGGTCGCGACCAATACTGGATCGAGCACGACCGGAATCTTCGGGTGGCGCTTAAGCGTTGCAGCGACAGAGCGCGCGATCGACGCGCTGCCGAGCATGCCGATCTTGATTGCTGCGATCGGAAAATCGGCGAACAAGGCATCGAGCTGCGCCTCCAGCAGCATTCCAGTGACGGGTTGGATTGCGGTCACTTGGCGCGTGTTCTGCGCGGTAATCGCGGTGATCGCGGTGACGCCATGAACGCCAAATGCGGCAAACGTATGCAGATCGGCCTGGATTCCGGCCCCGCCACCGCTATCGGACCCGGCAATGGTCAGCGCGATCGGTCGTGACGATCCTGGGCGAATTGCATTCTCGGGGCGCGTATTGCGGGGCATAGTGGATCGGCTACCTCTTGGCTAAGCGTTTTTGGAATGCAGGCTTGCTTGACACTGGACTGCTTGGGACCGGACTGCTGGCACTAGGCTGGAGCGAGGTGAATGGTCCTGTAACCGTTACTGTACGGGGTTATGAAGCGACTGTTGCGTGCTTGACACGCTGTTGTTTTTTCACCATTATCGCCAGGCAACATCACACCACAGGTTCCAATCTGCAGACAGGGCGATGCAGCGGGCGATAGCACACACAGGCAAAGTTGCGGGAGCGTTTAGCGTTTTGCTGGCGCTCCTTGCTTCTTTCGACGCACAGGCAGCAGGGTACGTTTCCGACCCGGCGGCATTGTCGCGCCTAGCGGAATCGTCGTCCGATCAGGACAGTGGCACTTCGCTGAATCGTTGGCGCAACTATGCGTTGGCCAGCATCACGCCGCACTTCAGCTGGGCGCAGGTCACGCCTGCTACCGGCGTTATCCCACAGGTTACCGATGCGTTGACGACCTCGCGTCCAAGCAACCTGAGCAGCTCCCTGCGCATGCTCCAGGGTGGAGCTGCCGTGAGCTTGTCGGTCGCGCGCGGAGCTATCTCCGAAGTACCGGGTCGCGCCAGTCCGGTCGAGCAGCGTTTGCTGGACGCACCGCAATATTCCGGAATTGAGCGAACCGTGGTCGCGCCGACTATCTCGTTCCCATGGGGCGAACGCGGAACAATCTCGACGACGGCGGTTCTGGCCTATCAGCGTTTTGCCAGTATTGGTCTCGGAATTGCGGATGCGGGTCTCGCCCCCAGTCCGACGACCTTTGCCGCTCGCGATACGTCGTACGGGGCCGGTGTTCGCGTTGATGGTAATTATCGCCTGACCGATCGCCTGTCGTGGTCGGCCGGCTACCAGACGCGCGTAGGTATGGATGCGTTCCGGAACTATCGCGGCGTGTACGGCGATCCCGGTAATTTCGATATTCCAGCGCAGGCAAATTTTCTTGTCAGCTATGCGTTGACACCGTGGATGTCCGTCGATCTCGGCGTCGACCGCGTCATGTACAGCGAGATCAAGCCGTTCACCAGCTCTGGATTCCCGATCCGCTTCCTCGCTCTGCTCGGCGACGGATTGAGCCCCAACTTTGCCTGGCAGGACTTGAATGTCTACAGCGCCGGCTGGGCCTTGCACAATCGCACGATCGGCGAATTCCAGTTGCGTTATACAACCCAGCAACAACCCGAGCCAACGTCTGCGTTGCTGCGCAGCGCGCTGCAGCCGGATATCGCCAAGTATGCAGTGTCGATGGCGTGGTCGCGTTCCACAGGCTCCCATTCACGATTCAGCTTCCTCACCAACTACACGCCAGCTCCTTATCTACTTGGCCTTCCAGCCTCTGGCAATCGCGACAACGGTTCGCTGGATCGCTTCGAGTTCCAGGCACTTTGGGCCGTCGCATTCTGATCGAACGCTCGTTCTGAAACCCGATTTGCACGCAAATCGCGCTGTTCAATAGTTCGGAATCCCTCGGTCCCCACCCTCCTGTGACCTTGTCTTCGCGGCGGATATCAATACGCCGCTTCGTACTCGCGACAAGCACGGTTGCAATCGATTCGATTGCGCACTCGCCACACTCGCACATGGGCCGCTGACGCAGCGTTGCGTACAGCCTGTGCGTCGGCTCAGAATGTGAGCCAATCCGTGCCTAAACGGTTCCACGTTGCCGGGGCAATGCATGGCTCACGATGTTTTCATCAGCTATTCGAGCAAGGACGCAGGTCCAGCCGAGGCGATCTGTCGCGCGCTCGAATCGACCGGCATGCGTTGCTGGATTGCACCGCGCGATATCGTTTCAGGATCGCAGTGGGGCGGCAGCATCGTCAATGCGATTCAGGCGAGCAAGGCGGTTCTGATCGTTTTCAGCGAGCACGCGAACGCGTCGCCGCAGGTCGTGCGCGAGCTTGAGGCCGCTGTGGGTCGGCGTCTGCCGCTGATTCCGGTGCGCATTGTCGATCTGATGCCGACTGAGGACATGCAATATTTCCTCGGTGTATCGCACTGGCTGAACGCCTATCCGAAACCGATCGAGACCTATCTCCCGCAGATCGTCGAAACCACGCGCAAGGTGCTCGACGGCCAGCGCCAGTCGTGGCGCAATCGGCTGCCGCAGACGCGTCGCGGTCAACTCGTGCTCGGCGCGCTAGCAGTACTTTCAGTCGCGTTTCTCACTGCGTGGCTGATGAAGCCGAAGACGTTTGATCCGATGGAAGCGATGCGCTCGCCGTTGTCGGGTCGCTGGCAACTGGAAATTCCCGATGCAACCGGCAACAAGAAAACCTGCATGCTCGATGTGCAGGACATGGGCCAGTACGCGTTCGCCGACAGTTGTCCGATTCCACTTGCCGGCAATCGCGGCAATTTCGCGACGACCAAGGACGGAACCTATGCGCCGAACGTGTTTCGGCGCGGCACTGACGACGGAAGTTTCCTGATGCAGAATTTCTCCGGTGCCAACACTTCCGGTAGCTATCGCCGCGTCAGCCGCAGTGAACTCGAATTGACCACCGCGCAATTCGGCAGCGCAACCTGGAATCGCAGCGATGACAGCACGCCGCTCAAGAACGATGTCGATACTGTGCTTGCGGCGAATGCAACCTGGCCGTTGCGCGATGTGCCTGCGATCGCCCAGCGTGCAACCCGGTACATGCAATCGAAGTGGCAAGCCGATGCCATGCTGATGCGGATCACCTTGAAACCGCAGCAATCCGGTGTCGATGCCTCGTTTCTGTACTACTCACCGAGCCAGCAGGCGGGCATGCTTTTCAATCCGAATTCATCAGCAGGTAGCCTGTTCCCGAACGGTGCGATGGATGCCAACGTCGGCGAGTCAATCCCGTTGCGTTTTGTCGACCTGCCCGATGCCATTGCGCAATTACAGCGCAATGGCATGCGCGGCAAGCAGATATCCGAAGCCCAATTGGAATGGAGCTCCGGCCCGGCCTGCGGCACCGGCAACTTCAGGATCGACAATGCGATCCTGCCCAAGTGCCCGCCGGGTCCACGTTTTCAGGGCGCGCAGTGGCAGATCGACTCAGCACTGGGGGAGCGGCGTTATTTGCCGGCGTATTGATCGATCGGGAGCTCGCGGAAGTATTTCCTCGTCGTCACACTGGTGCCGCTTGTGTGCTGCCGTCACGCCTCCATCTTGAGCGCGCGACATCGTTCGGCCCATTCGATCGATGCAGTCCGCTCGTCGCCTACCTTGCCCCACTCTAAGGAGAATCCCATGTCACTTTCGATGTATGACGCGTCTGTTCCGGTTTTCATTCACGGATTGACCAACCTCTCGACGATCCTCGACAAGGCCAAGGCCCATGCCGAGGCGAAAAAGATCGATCCCGACGCGTTGCTGGGCATGCGTCTGTTTCCCGACATGTTTCCGCTGTCGCGCCAGATACAGATCGCTGCTGATCTTGCAAAAGGGCCAGCTGCGCGCCTCGCCGAAGTTGAGCGACCGGTCTATGAGGACACCGAGAAAACCTTCGACGAATTGCAGGCGCGCATTGCCAAGACGATTGCGTTTTTGAAAACCCTCAAGCCTGAGCAAATCAATGGCAGCGAGGATCGCGAAGTGTCCGTGACGCTGCGCGGCAACGACGTCAAATTCCGTGGCCAGCCGTACCTGTTGTACTTCGCGCTGCCGAATTTCTATTTCCATCTCACTACGACCTATGCGCTGCTGCGCCACGGCGGTGTCGAGATTGGCAAGATGGACTACGTCGGCCCGTTGCAGAACTGAGTAGTCGCACTCGGTTTCCGGCGTCCATTCCGCATGAAAAATACCGCTGACGCGGACGGAATTTGCTCCGCGCAAGTTATCGTACCCTGCGCAGACATCGGAGAGATGCTGGAGTTTCTCAGCGGTCGATTGGGCTTTCGCGTTGATCTCGTGATGCCGGCCGATGCACCGACGGTCGCGGTCGTTTCTGGACACGGTGTCAGGCTCCGTCTTGATTCAAGCGGAGGCGCGTTAACGAATGTTGCGCCGGTGGTATTGCGATTGGAGTGCGACGCATCGGCGCTCGCGAACGGTGCAGGTGAACCGCCGTCAGGTATCCGTATCGAATGGGCGGGCACGAATGCGGCTCCGGATATCCTCGAATGCCGCAATGAATTCGTGCTGACGCGCTTTACGGACGAAAATGCGTGGGGTATCGGTCGTGCGGGAATGTTGTACCGCGATCTGATTCCGGATCGGATGGGCGGGCGTTTCATTGCTTCGCACATCCGTATCGTCGCAGGTGGTGCGGTGCCGGACTATGTGCACTTCCACAAGATCCGTTTCCAGATGATTTACTGCAAGGCTGGTTCGGTGCAGGTGGTTTACGAGGATCAGGGACCGCCGTTTGTGCTCGAGTCTGGTGATTGTGTGTTGCAGCCGCCGCAGATTCGTCATCGCGTATTGCACGCAACGGCGGGTGCGGAAGTTATCGAAATCGGCTGTCCGGCAGTGCATGAAACCGTCGCGGATCACGATCTGTCTTTGCCGACGACGCGCATCGATCCGGATCGCCTGTTTGGCGGGCAGCGTTTCGTCCGCCATGTCGCTGCAAAGGCAATCTGGTCTTCGTGGCTGGGCGAAAATTTCGAAACGCGCGATACCGGAATTGCGGATGCCACATTCGGGCTTGCCGATGTGCGCGTCGTTCGTTTGCGAGCGCAGGCTGAGAGGTCCATTGAAGCGGATTCGGCAACGCTACGCAGCCACGACGGAGAACTGTTGTTTCTGTTCGTGTTGAACGGGACGCTCGACTTGGTCGGGGATGCGATCGGCCGGCACGAATTGCATGCAGGCGACGCCTGCGCGATCCCCGCAAATCACGATTTTTTCCTGCACGCACGGCCCGGTCTGAAATTTCTGGAAGTCAGTCTTCGGGCAGAAAGAGCCGGCGATTGACGCGATCGCAATGGCCCTGGCGTGGCCGAGTGGCGTCCGCCACTGGTAGGATGCGCGCCTTCGCGCAGGTCCTTCACAGTTCCCTCGCGCAACTCACACACAGAATCGGGGTCAGTCATGGGTAGAGGCCCAAGCATCGAAAATCGCAAGAATGCCGAGGACGCCAAGCGCGGCAAGATGTTCACCAAGTTGATCCGCGAGATCACGGTTGCGGCGCGCGCCGGCAACGACCCGGCCAACAATGCGCGGCTGCGCATCGGCATCGAAAAAGCACTCTCGGCGAACATGACCAAGGACACGATCGAGCGCGCGGTCAAGCGCGGATCGGGTGCCGACGGCGGCGACGACATGCAGGAAATCCGGTACGAAGGTTACGGGCCATCGGGCGTCGCCCTGATCATCGACTGCATGACCGACAACGCGCTGCGTACCGTGGCCGAAGTGCGGCATGCGCTCGGAAAAAGTGGCGGCAACCTGGGCACCAGCGGCTCGGTCGCGTTTCAATTCTCGCGTGTCGGTGAACTCGTGTTCGACACACCGAGCTCGGCAAGCGAGGAGAAATTACTCGAAGCGGCGCTCGATGCGGGAGCCGATGATGTGCAATCGGCGAACGCTCGCAGCACCGTGCTTTGTGCGCCGGAGAATTTCGAAGCGGTGAAAAATGCGCTGAACGCAGCGGGCTTGCAGACGCAGAGTGCCGATGTTGTCATGCGTCCGGCCAATCGCGTGGCAGTCGACGGCGAAGTCGCCGAGGCATTACACGATCTGCTCGACCGCCTCGACGACAACGACGACGTACAGGACGTTTATCACAACGCCGATCTGCCTGACGAATGATCCGCGCTCCGCGCGTTGCTGATCAAAGCATCTCCGACGCGTAGTCCGCCAGTCGCGAACGCTCGCCACGGCGCAGCGTGATGTGCGCGCTATGCGGCCATGCCTTGAAGCGATCGACCGCATAGGTCAACCCTGACGTCGTCTCGGTAAGATACGGTGTGTCGATCTGTTCGACGTTGCCGAGACAGACCATCTTGCAGCCGGGACCGGCGCGCGTGATCAGGGTTTTCATCTGCTTTGGCGACAGGTTCTGCGCTTCGTCGATGATGACGTAGCGTTGCAGAAACGTGCGACCGCGCATGAAGTTCAACGAACGAATCTTGATGCGCGAAGCGAGCAGATCGTTGGTCGCGGCGCGACCCCATGCGCCGCCTTCCTGCGGGCTGGTCAACACCTCAAGATTGTCGGTCAGCGCGCCCATCCACGGCGTCATCTTCTCTTCCTCGGTGCCGGGCAGGAAACCGATGTCCTCGCCCACCGACACGGTGGCGCGCGTCATGATGATCTCACGGTAGCGTTGCTGATCCATTGTTTGCGCAAGGCCCGCAGCGAGGGCGAGCAGGGTCTTGCCGCTACCGGCGGTACCGAGCAGGGTGATGAAATCGATATCGGGGTCCATCAGCGCGTTGAGGGCGAAATTCTGCTCGCGATTGCGCGCGTGGATGCCCCAGATCGTGTGCGAGCCAGTCGAGTGATCGTCGAGGATGCGCAGAGTTGCCTTCTTGTCGGCGATCTGCATGACGCGCAACTCGACATCGTCGCTGCCCGGCAGATACAAAAACTGGTTCGGTTGCCAGTCTTCATCGGCGCGCAATGTCACTTCGTACAGGGTGTGGCCGCGTTCCGACCATGAGCGGATCTCGGGATGGCGGTCCCAGAAGTCGGCCGGCAACTCCGCAAGGCCTGTATAAAGCAGACTGAAATCGTCGAGCGCGCGATCGTTCTCGTAGTCTTCGGCATCAATACCGAGGATCGATGCCTTGATGCGAAGGTTGATGTCCTTCGACACCAGCACCACGGCCTCTTTCGGTCTCTGCTCGCGCAACGCCAGTACCGAAGCCAGAATCAAATTATCCGGCAGGCTGCGCTTGCGTCCGTTGGGTACCGCTTCGTTGGGTTGGGTCTGGAAATAAAGACGGCCAACCCGTTTGCCTCGATTTAGCTGCAATCCCTGCGGCAGGCGCAGCTCCAGCCCGTCGGCAATGCCGCCGCCGTTGCTGCGCTCGATCAGCTCATTGATGAAACGACTGACCTGCCGCGCGTTGCGGGAAACTTCCGAGACACCTTTCTTGGCCGCGTCGAGTTCTTCGAGCACGGTCATCGGGATGAAGACGTCGTGTTCCTCAAAGCGGAACAATGCGGTTGGATCGTGCATCAGCACGTTGGTATCGAGCACGTAGATGCGCTTGCCTCGGGTCATGCGGGGCCCTTGTCGTTGAAATTCGAAATACGGGATCGGCGATTTGCGCCGGAAGTAGTCAATGCGGATTGCTGCATCAGCGTTTGGCAAGCCGGTCGAGGACGGCTTGAGCGTGGCCCGGAACCTTCACGCCGAGCCATTGTTCGATCAGGGTTCCATCAGGGCCGATCAGGAAGGTGCTGCGGACGATTCCAAGGTACTTTCGACCGTAAAGCACTTTCTCGTGAATGACGTCGAATGCCTTGCACCATGTTTCGTCGACATCGGCAATCAGCGGATATGGGATCTCGTGCTTGGCGCGAAAATTCGCGTGTGAACGCACCGAGTCACGCGACACGCCGATGATCTCGCATTTCGCACGCCGAAATGCCTTGTAGAGATCGCGAAAGTCCTGCGCTTCGCGTGTGCAGCCGGTCGTGTTGTCCTTCGGATAGAAATAGACGACGACGCTTTGTCCGCGCAGATCAGCTAGTGCGAGTTGGGTTCCATCCTCGATCAATCCGCTGAGGGCGGGGACTTTCTTGCCAATCTTTATCATTTACCGAGGGTCAGTCGTTGCATATCCGCGTACTCAAAGTTTCGCGTGCTCAAAATTTCATCGGATCCATGATGGCATCAAGGTTGAGGCCATCGCAGAACTCGAGAAAATCGTCGCGCAAGGCGGCGATATGCATGGTGGTGGGAACGCCGATGGTGATCTGCGCCGAGAACATGTCGGCGCCGGTCTGCATCGCGCGATAGTGGGTCGATTGCAATTGCTCGATCGAAATCGTGTGATGGGCGAAAAATTCCGCAAGTTGAAACAGTACGCCGGGTTTGTCGGCAGCGATCACTTCGACGATATACGGAATCAGGTTCGCCTGCGGCTGGCGTTGCGATGTACGAAAATGAGTCAGTCGCAACTCGCCGTCACGGTCGAGCTTGGCCAGCGCATTTTCGAGTTTGGCGATCGCATCCCACGCGCCTTGGGCAAGGGCTTGCACGCAGATTTCGCGTCCCAGAGTCGCTACCCGCGCCTCGGCGAGATTGCAGCCGCATTCGGAAATCCGCTTGCTGATCGCCAGCAACGGCGACCCGGTCGGCGTCCCGAACGCGCTGATGAGCAGGTAATTCTCATTGGCGGCGGGGCGTTGCGGGTTGTCGGTCAAGGTCGTTTTTCCTGCGCGCTTCAGAGGCGATCTTTCCGTTATGGCCAGCCGTTAAGGCCAGAGGGTCGAACACCGCAAGCGGATGCACCAATTCATTTGGGAGCGAATCCGTGCAATTGCCGGGTACGGGTCGAGAATACTGGTCCCCATGCGGTGTCGCAAGAGAATGGTC
>JBDTOS010000072.1:0-10310 GCA_039933095.1 Dokdonella sp. | reverse complement strand
GGCTGCCGCCGCCGCGTGGGCGGCGACGACTTCAGGGCGGCGTATTCGCCACAGATCGTCGAGTTCCGCTCGCAGGCGCTCGTACCCATCGCGCGTGATGCAAGGACTCGACGGCGGTTGCGCCGGGCGCCAGCGCGTCATCTCATCGGCTGCGCAGGATCGATCCGAGCACGCCGCGCAGAATCTTGCCGCCGGTCGGTCCGCCGAGAGAGCGTCCGATTTGGCTGCCGACATTTCGGGCAACCGATTTGGCGGCACTTTCGAGCATGCCCTGACGCCGGCCGGTGCCGAATATGATGCCTTTTACGGTGTCCATCCAACCGCCGCCTTTCGCAGCAGATTGCGGAATTTTTGCCGAGTCAGCCGGTGCCAGAGCGGCCTGCTCCGCAGTGCGTTTGGCGAGCAGCTCGAAAGCCGATTCGCGATCGATCGGGTTATCGTACTTCGCGCCGACCGGCGATCGCGATCGCGTCAGCGCGCGTTCCTCATCGGTGATCGTGCCGATCCGGCATCCCGGTGATGCCATGAACGTGCGTTCGACCGGCAACGGCACGCCACCGGCTTGCAGGGTCGAAACCAGCGCCTCGCCGACCGCGAGTTGCGATATCGCGTCGGCAACATTCAATTTGGGATTCGGCGCAAATGTCTCGGCCGCAGCACGCACCGATTTCTGGTCGCGTGGCGTGAATGCGCGCAATGCGTGTTGGAAGCGGTTGCCCATTTGGCCAAGCATGATTGGCGGCAGATCGTCCGGATTCTGCGAGCAGAAGTACACGCCGACGCCCTTCGAGCGGATCAGGCGCACGACCTGTTCGACGCGCTGCATCAGCGAGGCGGGCGCATCGTTGAACAACAGATGCGCCTCGTCGAAAAAGAACACGAGCTTCGGTTGATCGAGATCGCCTACCTCGGGCAACTGTTCGAACAACTCCGACAGCAGCCACAGCAGGAACGTCGAATACAGCTGCGGTTTCAGGATCAACTTGTCTGCGGCGAGGATATTGACGATGCCGCGCCCGCTCATGTCCTGATGCATGAGGTCGGCGAGTTCGAGTGCTGGTTCGCCAAAGAATTGGTCGCCGCCGGCCTGTTCGAGAGACAACAGCCCGCGCTGGATCGCCGCGATCGAGGTCGGACTGATCAATCCGTATTTCGCCGACAGTTCCTTGGCGTTGTCGCTGGCGAACGTCAGCATCGCACGCAGGTCTTTCATGTCGAGCAGCAACAAGCCTTCGTCGTCTGCGCTCTTGAACACGACATCGAGCACACCGGACTGGACATCGTTCAATTCGAGCAGGCGGGCGAGCAGGGTCGGACCCATCTCGGAAATCGTCGCCCGAACCGGATGTCCAAGCACGCCGTAGATATCCCAGAATACAACCGGGTCGGCACCGAAAACCGGTGCCTTGCCGAGCCGGTCAATGCGCGATTGCAATTTGTCGCTCATCTTGCCCGGCTGCGCCATCCCGGACAGATCGCCCTTCACGTCGGCCAGAAATACCGGTACGCCGAGTTTGGAAAACCCTTCGGCGAGCAGCATCAGGGTTACCGATTTTCCGGTGCCGGTCGCGCCGGCGATCATGCCGTGCCGATTGCCGTATTTGGCGTGCAGAAAGACGTCGTTGTCGCCTTTCCCGATAAAGATATCGCTCGTCACAGTGTCGCTCATGCTGTTCCCCAATGCTTCCTCGATCGTGAATTGTAGCGAGTGTGCTCGCACAGCGTGTCGCGGCAGCGTCTGCGCAAACAGCGGAGTTGCTGGTTCCGGCGCGAGCACGTTACTGTGTCCCAATTGCGGGGCTGATGCGGTGCTGAAACATCGCGTCGGCACGCTATCGAATCTTCTGGAGTATGCGAATGGTTCTCAATGTTCGACTGGTCATGCTGACCGCGGTATCGATGCTGGTATCCGCCCTGCTCGCGGGCTGTGCTGCAGCGCCAACGACTGGCGGGAAACCTTCGGTTGCAGGCAAATCCGGCGATCCCGGCGTGGATGCGCTGTACACAAGGCTCGATGTCGATGGTCGTCGCTATGAGGATGCCTTGGCATTGGCGCGTACTGGCGATGTCGCGAAGGCTGGCAGCGAAATGAAGGCAGCCCTTGACGATATGCGCACCACCACTATTGGTTGCGCCAAGGTGCCCGGTTGCGACAATCAACGCTTCTACTCCGCGCTCGATCGACTGATTCGCCTGACCAGCGTCGGAACCGGCATCGGCAGTTCGCCCGATGTTGTTGAAGCGGGTGAGGACGCAGGTGACGAAGGCGGTGTGAGCGAAGCGGGCGAAACGTCGCCAATCGTCACCAGCCTTCCCGAGATGCGCCGCTCAATCACCTTGCTCAAGGGGCGTGAGCTATCTGACGTGATCGCCGTCAACGATGCGGTGAAGGCGGGTATCGAGCAATGGCTGACCCAGTTGCGACCGAACCTGATGACGGCCTACGTCAACTACGAATATCTACGCTCGCGCATGTGGCCCGAATATCACAAGGCCGGGCTGCCCGAGGCCGTATTGTTCGGAATCCTTGCCAAGGAATCGGGCGGCAAAGTCCATGCGGTATCGCGCGCAGGTGCGTCGGGTCCGTTGCAGTTCATGTATGCGACCGGTGTGCGTTTCGGTCTCGGTAGCGTCGACGGCTTCGATCAACGCTTCGATCCGACCATGGCAGCGCGGGCGAATGCGGCCTATCTCGACGAGCAACTCGCCGCGATGAACAACAACCTCGAGTTCGCCCTGGCCGCGTACAACGGTGGCGAAGGCCGCATGCAGCGACTCGCGGCTGCACAGCCGGGCGCAAGCTTCTGGGATCCGCCGATGTATTCCGCCGTGCCCGAAGAAACCCGCGACTATGTGCCGATGGTGTTGGCCGCTGCATGGTTGTTTCTTCACCCCGATCGCTACAACCTCAGGTTCCCCAAGATCAACGACACGCCGACCACGGTCGTGCTGAAAAAACCGGCTTCGATCGCAGAATTGACGGTGTGTCTCGGACAGGCTGGCGGCAACAGTGATGGCTGGTTTCGCACCTTGCGCAACTTGAATCCGCGTCTCGACCATGCGGCAGTGCAGCCTGCCGGAACGCGAATCGATCTTCCCGCATCGTTGGCAGACGACTATTCGCGATCCTGCGCGGCAGGGCGTTGGCAGACCTTGGCGAGCGATCTGCATTCCGCCGTGCCGCCCCCGCGTCCGATTGCAGTTGCCACAGCGCCAGTCTCGTCCGGAAAGGCGCGTCGCTCGTCGCAGAGCCGCAGCTATGTCGTGCGCAAGGGCGATACGCTGTCGTCGATCGCGCGCAAGACAAGCTGCGCCAACTCGCAAGACATCGCCGAAAGGAATAATTTGCGCAGACCGCACTATCCCATTCGCATTGGGCAGGCACTGAGCTTGCCGACTTGTTCGGCGCACTAGAAATCCCGACGAGTTTTGCTACAGCGGCAAGAGTTGCAAAGCGCTGTCGGGCGGGATCAGAGATTCCCGAGAGTCTGTCCCACTTGAACCGCCTGCTCGGGGCCGAGCGCGGGATCGAATTGCACGGCGGACGGCAGCAGCACGATTACCGTCGAGCCCATGTTGAAGCGACCCAATTCGGCGCCGCGTTCCAGCACGATTGACTGATTGCGAAAGTCGCGCTGCACGATGCTCGATGCGTAAGGCGGGATCTGTAATCCGCCCCAGACTGTGCTGACGCTCGATACCAGCATTGCGCCGACCAACACCACCACGAAGGGTCCGCGCTCGCCGTCGAAGTGACAGACCAGGCGCTCGTTGCGCGCGAACAATCGCGGGATGCCGGCAACAGCGAACGGCGCGACGCTGAAGATGCGGCCCGGCACATGCACGGTTTCGCGCAGCGTGCCTGCGAGTGGCATGTGCACGCGATGGTAGTCGCGCGGCGACAGGTACACGGTCACGAAACTGCCGTCGCGGTACGTGTTCGCGGCGTTGTCGTCGGCGAGCAATTCAGCCGCGTTGAATAAGTGTTCCTTTGCCTGAAAAATACGCCCGTCGAGAATGCCGCCGAGCTGACTGATGCGTCCGTCGGCAGGGCACAGCATCGAACCAGGATCGCCAACGAAACTGCGCGCGCCTGCTCTCAAAGCGCGCGTGAAGAACGCATTGAAATTCGAATATGCCCGCGCATCGGGTTGTTCGGCTTCGGCAAGGTTGACCGCGTAACGCTGCACGATTTGCGCAATCAGGAAATCCTTCCACGGTCGCCAAGTCCAGCGCGTTGCCCAATAGACGACGCGCGACAGCAGTCGATGCGGCAGGATGTACTGGACGAAAAGACTTGGCGACATCAGCCGCCGCGTGCCTGCAATGCGATCAGATCAGCCGCCATCTTGTCGGCGTCGAGCGGTGGTCGGAACAACCCGATCTGCTGAGCCTGCGGATTGATAATGACTGCCGATGCGCTGTGGTCGACCGCGTAGTTACCGTTCACGGGCTCCCCGCGCGAATAGACGAGTCCGAGCGCATGACTGAGCTTGGTCAATTCCTCATCGGTACCGGTCGCGGCGATAAAGTCCTTGTTGAAAACGGCGACGTAACGCTTGATTACGTCCGCTGTATCGCGCTGCGGATCGACCGAAACGAAAGCGAAGCGCACATCGCCATCCTTCCCTGATTCGGCGAGTTTTGCTTGCGCCTGCTTGAACGCGGTCAGCGTAGTCGGGCAGACATCCGCGCAATTGGTAAAGCCAAAGAATGCGACCGTATAGTGATTGCGGAAATCGCTCAACGTCAGTGGCGAGCCGTCGCCCTGGACCAACTGGAATTCCGGTAGCGCGCGCGGCTGCGGATACAGCATCGCCGCTTGCATGGGGACATTCGCACGGCCCGTCCAAAAATGCTGACCGAGCCACAGACCCAGTGCCGCAGCGACTGCCGCGATGACGATCAAGGTGGTTGCGGTGACGCGGCCTGAGACGCACTTGATCGACAGGCCCTGGACTGACTTTTGCGGTGCTGATCTGAATGCGATGGAAGCAGGTTTCGTTTTCATGCGTCGATTATATCGGTTGCGCCTAGGGACGTTGTCGATGCCAGCGCGCGCGGTGACTGCGTATACTTCCGCATCGCCAAGCCACAGCTGTCATCGATGACCGAAACCGCCACTTCCGCGCTCAACACCGCAGCGCAAGCGCTGGATGAACTGTTGTCCATTGTCGATTTCATCCGCTATGCCGCGAGTCGATTCGGTGCGGCCGGGCTGACTTTCGGCCACAGTTACGACAATGCGCTCGACGAGGCGACCCATCTCGTCTTGCACGCGCTGCATCTGCCGCACGATCTCTCGCCAGCGTACGGACATGCGCGTTTGACTACCCCGGAAAAGGGATCCGTGCTTGCCTTGATCGAGCGCCGCATCAACGAGCGAAAGCCGGTTGCGTATCTGACTGGCGAAGCATGGTTTGCCAATCTCAAGTTCAAGTCCGATCCGCGCGCGCTGGTGCCGCGCTCACCGATTGCTGAAATGATCGTTGGTGGATTCTCGCCGTGGCTCGATGATCGCGATGTCAATCGGGCGCTGGATTTATGCACCGGTTCCGGTTGCATCGGCATCGCAATGGCCGTGTACAACCCCGACTGGCAGGTCGATATCGCCGACATCGATCGCGACGCACTTGCGCTCGCCGGCGAAAACATTGCATTCCATGATGTTGACGGGCGTGTGCGCGCGGTGCAATCCGATCTGTTCGCTGGTCTTGCCGGCGCGCGCTACGATCTGATCGTCAGCAATCCGCCGTATGTTACCGAGCAGGAATTCGCCGAGCTTCCGCCCGAATACGGCCACGAACCGTCGCTAGGCTTGACCGCCGGCAGTGATGGACTCGATTTTGCGCTGCGCATTCTTGCCGAAGCACCCGATCGCATGACCGAAGATGGCGTGCTGATTGTCGAAGTCGGCGAAAGCGAACGCGCGCTGGCGGCGTTGCTTCCGGAGATACCGTTCAACTGGATTGAATTTGCAGTCGGGCAAATGGGCGTGTTTGTGCTCGATCGCCGGGATCTGATCGAGCACGCCGAGGCAATTCGGGAAGCGGTCTCGCGGCGGCAATGACATGACACCGGTAAACGGACATCGTAAACATGTCGAGTAATTCCTTCGGAAAATTGTTCACCGTCACCACCTTCGGCGAAAGCCACGGGCAGGCGGTCGGTTGCGTGATCGACGGCTGCCCGCCGGGGCTCGAAATTGCTGCTGAGGAGTTTCGCGGTGATCTCGCTCGCCGTGCCAGCGGGCGCACTCGACACACCTCTCAGCGCCACGAGAGCGACGAGGTCGAGATTCTTTCCGGAGTGTATGAAGGGAAAACAACCGGCACACCGATTGCGCTGCTTGTTCGCAATACCGATGCGCGTTCGAAGGACTACGCCAACATCGTCGACACGTTTCGGCCCGGCCACGCGGACTACACCTACTGGCACAAGTACGGAATCCGCGACCCGCGCGGAGGCGGTCGGTCGTCCGCGCGCGAGACGGCAATGCGCGTTGCTGCAGCGGTGATCGCGCGCAAGTGGTTGCGCGAACACTGCGGCGTGACCGTGCGCGGCTATCTCGCGGCGATCGGCGACATCGTGCCGAACGCATTCGATTGGACTGCGGTCGAGGCCAATCCATTTTTCTGGCCCGATGCATCGATGGTCGACGGCCTTGAAACAGCGATGGACGCATTGCGCAAATCGGGCGACTCGGTCGGCGCACGCGTCAATGTTGTTGCTGATGGCGTGCCGCCAGGCTGGGGCGAGCCGATCTACGGCAAGCTCGATGGCGAGCTCGCGGCGGCACTGATGTCGATCAACGCGGTCAAGGGAGTCGAGATCGGCGCGGGTTTCGCGTGTGTCGCCCAGCATGGCAGCGAACATCGCGACGAGATGACATCCGAAGGTTTTCTATCCAACCATGCCGGCGGCATTCTCGGCGGCATTTCCAGCGGTCAGCCGATTCTAGCCAGCGTCGCGTTCAAGCCGACCTCGAGCATTCGTCTGCCGGGCCGCAGCGTGAATCTCGCCGGCGAACCGGTCGAAATGCGTACGACCGGACGCCATGATCCCTGCGTCGGTATTCGTGCAACCCCGATCGTCGAGGCAATGGTTGCTCTGGTGCTGATGGATCAAGCCTTGCGCCATCGCGCGCAGTGCGGCGATGTCGGCGCGATCACGCCACGCATACCCGGGACAGCAGGTGATCGTTGACCAGCTCACCTTCGACAGGCGCGATGTCGATCCACGAATATTGATGAACATGCAGTGAGCAAGAAGTCCGAATACAACGTGGCGATCGTCGGTGCGACCGGCGCAGTCGGCGAAGTGTTGTTGACGCTGCTGGCAGAGCGCAAGTTTCCCATCAAGAAACTGGTTGCACTCGCAAGCGCTCGCTCGGTGGGCGAGCAGGTCGAATTTGGCAACCGCAGCATGGATGTACGCAATCTTGCCGAGTTCGATTTCGCAGGTATCGACATCGCGTTTTTTTCTGCCGGTGGCGCGGTCAGCCGCGAACACGCGCCGCGCGCAGCGGCGGCCGGTGCCGTGGTCATCGACAATACTTCGGAGTTTCGTCGTCGCGACGATATTCCGCTGGTCGTCAGCGAGGTCAATCCACACGCGATCGCCGGCTATACCAGGCACGGCATCATCGCCAATCCGAATTGCTCGACGATGCAGATGCTGGTTGCGTTGGCTCCAATCCATCGCGCGGTTGGCATCGAGCGTATCAACGTCGCAACCTACCAATCGGTATCCGGATCCGGGCGTTCCGGCATCGAGGAGCTTGGGCGGCAAACGGCAGCGATTCTCAATTTTCAGGAGGCCAGCCCGGAGAAATTTTCGCAGCGGATTGCGTTCAACCTGATTCCGCACATCGACGATTTTCAGGAAAACGGCTATACCCGCGAAGAAATGAAGATGGTCTGGGAGACTCGCAAAATCCTCGAAGACGATTCGATCATGGTAAATGCGACGGCAGTGCGCGTGCCGGTGTTCTACGGGCATGCCGAAGCCGTGCACATCGAAACCCGCGAACGCATCACAGCGGCGGATGCCCGTGTTTTGCTACAAAGCGCACCAGGAATCGTCGTGCTCGACGAGCGTTCGGCGGGCGGATATCCGACCCCGGCGATTCACGCTGCCGGAACCGATCCGGTCTATGTTGGCCGGATTCGCGAGGACATTTCTCACCCGCGCGGGCTCGATTTATGGGTCGTAGCCGACAATATCCGCAAGGGGGCCGCCCTAAATGCTGTACAAGTGGCCGAACTATTGGTAGGAATGTATCTGTGATCTATAGTTGGCGCACCAAGATGATCCAAATTCTAGGTTTTCCAGCGTCCAGACGTATGCGGCTGTTGCGAGGGCTTGCACAGCCGAAAGGACGCTTCGGGGGATGCCATGACAGGAAAATTGACCAGTGAACGCGAAACCATCGAGCAAGGCGAATTTGTGCGCGTATCTCATGCGTCAGCATGGAGATCAGGCGCCATGAGTACCCGATCGCTGCGCATAGCGATTGCGATGGCACTCGGTCTGGGCGCGTTCGCATTGACGACGACCGATGCCGCTGCGCTCGGACTCGGTTCGATCGTGGTGAAGTCGCGGCTCAACCAGGTGCTCGATGCCGAGATTCCGATCGTGCAGGAGAAGGCGGGTGAAGCCGCTGGATTGATTGTGCAACTTGCCAGCGCTGAGGATTTCGAGCGCATCGGACTCAGCCGCTCGCAAGTCGGCGCGCCGCTGGAATTCACCCTGGCGAAGAATGCAAGCGGTCAGGCGGTGATCAAGGTCACCTCGAAGGACGTCGTCAGCGCGCCGTTTCTCGATTTTCTGATCGAAGCAAACTGGACCAACGGTCGCGTCCTGCGCGAGTACACGGTACTGCTCGATCCGCCGTCTATGGCGCCGGTTGCAACGACGACGCCTGCGCCCGCTGCGCCGCCGACCGTGGCGGTTGTACCCATCGCTGCAACACCGCCGACACCAGCATCTTCACCAAGAGTGATTTCGCCGACATCGCCGGCAGCGGTCGCCGAAACTAGACCGATGCCGCCTGCGCCGAGGCCAAATGAAACAAAGCCAGTAGAAACGAAGCCGCTGGCCGAGGCGAGCCCGCCAGTTCCTGTCGCGGCAGCACCAACACCGCGCCCGCAACCAAAACCCCTCGCGAACGCCGCGCCACCTGCGCCAAAGCCGAGTGCGGCGCAGCGTATGAGCGATGCCACCAGCTATGGGCCGGTTGCGAAGGGTGAAACCTTGTCGGAAATCGCGCGCGCGACCCAGCCGGATGATTCGGTCAGCAGCAACCAGGTCATGCTGGCCTTGCTCAAGGCCAATCCGAAAGCGTTTTTCGGCAACAACATCAACAATCTCCGCAGCGGTGCAATTCTGCGCATTCCGTCGGCCGACGAGATTCGCGAAAACGCGTCGATGCGCGATGCAGCAGCCAAGGTGCGTGCGCAGATCGATGAGTGGCGCGGTAGCATCGAACGGCCGACCTTGATTGCCGGGAATTCGCAAACGCCGGTCGCCACGCAATCCGGCAAATCTACTGCCTCGGGCAGCAAGAACGATGCGCACCTTGCTCTGGTTCCGCCAAGCGTCGGCAAAGACAGTCTCGCCGCGAATGAGCGTGCCGGCGGCAGCGCGAGCGGCAATAACGGCTCGGCCAATGCCGAACTCGCGCGAACCCGAGAGACGCTGAGCGCGCGCGAGCAGGAAACCGGCGAACTGCGTTCGCGGGTCAAGGATCTCGAAACAATCAAGGACAAGAACGAGCGCCTGATCAGCCTCAAGGATTCGGAAATCGCCGACTTGCAACGCAAGCTCGCCGAAGCGCAAGGCACGCCGGCGCCCGCAATTCCGGTTGCACCCAAGGACACGAAGCCGGCAATCGATACGAAACCGGCACCGCCCAAGGTTTCCAGCGACGACATCTGGGGCAAGACCGACACTGCAGCACCAACCGCGCCTGGCACCACGCCCGATAGCGGCAAGCCAGCGACGCCAGATAGCTCGAAGCCTGCTGATTCCAGCAACACCGACACCAGTCCACCACCTTCGACTCCATCTGATTCCAATTCGAATGTGCCGCCCGATCTGGCCGCCGCCGACGGTACGCCAACCGATTCCAATGGCGCGACGAGTCCACAAGCGGATCTCGCTGCGCCAAAACCAACTAATAGCACTGCCGCCTTGGGCCAACCTGCAACGCCGGTGTCGGGCAACGGCGGCGAACAGCCCTGGTATCTGGATATCAAGGTGCTCGGCATGGCCGCAATCACGGCACTGGTGGCGGTGCTGCTTGGCGT
>JBDTOS010000071.1:0-10504 GCA_039933095.1 Dokdonella sp. | reverse complement strand
TCGATGCGCTGGTCTGGCAGATGCAACGTGATGCCGAACAGGCGCGTGCAATTCTTGGTCTCGCGGACCCACATCACGCGCGAACGACAACATTGCCGTCGTTGAAAGTCGCTTCATTGACAGCGCAAACATCGAACACGCAAACATCCAACACGATCAGCGGAGTGGACGCTTGAGCATCGACTACAAGAACACGATAAATCTGCCGAAGACCGATTTCGCGATGAAGGCGGATCTCGCCAAGCGCGAGCCGCCGATGCTCGCCGAGTGGGAGCAGTCCGATCGCTACGGTGAAATCCAGAAGGCGACTGCCGCGCGCGAACACGCATTTATCCTGCACGACGGTCCGCCCTATGCTAACGGCGCGATCCATCTCGGCCACGCGGTCAACAAGATACTCAAGGACATCGTGGTCAAGTCGAAGTTGTTGGCCGGGTTCCGTTCGCCGTACGTGCCGGGTTGGGATTGCCACGGGCTGCCGATCGAGATCGCGGTTGAGAAGAAAATCGGCAAGGTAGGACAGAAGGTCGATGCGGCGACGTTCCGTGCGGCATGTCGCGAGTTTGCGGCGAAACAGATCGACTTGCAGCGCGCGGATTTCAAACGTCTCGGCGTACTCGGCGACTGGTGCAACCCGTATCGCACGATGGATTTTCGGTACGAAGCGGACATGATTCGAGCGTTGGCGAAAATCTTTGCCAATGGAAATGTCATGCGCGGCTTCAAGCCGGTGCACTGGTGTTTCGACTGCGGTTCGGCGCTGGCCGAGGCCGAGATCGAATATCAGGACAAGCAATCGCCGGCGATCGATGTCGCCTACGATGCAATCGATCCGAAAATGCTCGCGGCGAAGTTCGGCGTGACGATTGGTGATGACGATATCGTTTCGGTTCCGATCTGGACGACGACACCGTGGACGCTGCCGGCCAGCGTTGCGGTGACGTTGGGTGCCGAGCTTGATTACGTTTTGGCCGAGGGGCCGAAGCGCGATGGGAAGCGGGTATTGCTGGTGCTGGCGGAAGGTCTGGCCGACGCTGCGCTCAAGCGCTACGGCGTTGAGTCGGTGAATATTTTGGGACGAGTGAAAGGTGTGGCCCTTGAGTCGATCGCGCCGACGGAAAATGCAATTCCCGATGGGACTGAGCTTTCACGCGGTCTGCGGCATCCGTTCTACGAGCGCGAGATTCCGATCATTCTTGGCGCGCATGTATCGGCCGAGGAAGGTACCGGCGCCGTGCATACCGCGCCGGGACATGGCGTCGAGGATTTCGTGGTCGGCAAACAGTACGGTCTGGTCGACAAGTATTCGGCGGCGGAACTCAATCCGGTCGGCGCCAATGGCGTGTACTTGTCGGCGACGCCGATCGTCGGCGGCCAGTTCATCTGGAAGGCCAACGACACAATCGTCGACTTGTTGCGCGAGCGCGGCGTGTTGCTTGCGTTCAACAAGATCGAGCACAGCTATCCGCATTGCTGGCGGCATCGCACACCGGTTGCATTCCGCACGACACCACAATGGTTTATCGGTATGGACGTAGCAGGTCTGCGTGCGGCGGCGCTGAAGTCGGTGCACAACGACGTGAAGTGGTACCCGGCATGGGGTGAGGAGCGCATCGCCGGCATGGTCGCGGGGCGTCCCGACTGGTGCATTTCGCGCCAACGCACCTGGGGTGTGCCGATCGTGTTGTTTATCGACAAGACGACAAAGGAACCACATCCGCGTAGCGTCGAGTTGATGGCAGAGGTCGCGCAGCGCGTCGAGAAGGACGGAGCCGATGCGTGGTCTGCGCTCGAACCGGTCGACTTGCTCGGTGCTGATGCCGAACACTACGAAAAAGTCACTGATATTCTCGATGTATGGTTCGACTCTGGCGTCACTCACTACTGTGTGCTCGATCAGCGTGCGGACCTTGCGCGCAACCCGGGCGACAAGGTGATGTACCTCGAAGGCTCGGATCAGCATCGCGGCTGGTTCCAGTCGTCGTTGCTCACTGCAACTGCGATGCATGGGCGCGCGCCGTACGATGAAGTGCTGACACATGGTTTCACGGTCGATGCGCAAGGGCGAAAGATGTCCAAATCGCTCGGTAATGGCATCGAGCCGCAGGACGTGATGAAGACCTATGGCGCCGACATCCTGCGTCTCTGGATTGCATCGGCCGACTATCGTAACGAGATGGCATTGTCGGACGAAATTCTCAAACGCGTGGCCGACGCCTATCGACGCATTCGCAATACCGCGCGTTTCCTGCTTGGTAACCTTGATGGTTTCGATCCGCCAAAAAACCTGCTGCCGGTCGATCAATGCCTGCTGCTCGATCAGTGGGCGGTGCAACAGGCGCACGACGTCCAGAGCGCCGTGATCGCTGCGTACGCCCGCCATGACTTCCCCGAAGTCGTGCAACGCGTGCAGAATTTCTGCACCAACGAAATGGGTTCGTTGTACCTCGATATCACCAAGGATCGGCTGTACACGATGCAGCCCGACAGCCTCGGTCGGCGCAGCGCGCAAAGCGCGATGTTCCGTATTCTCGAAGCGCTCGTGCGCTGGCTTGCGCCGATCCTGAGTTTCACTGCGGAGGAAATCTGGAAACTCGTCCCCGGTGAGCGCGGCGCAAGCGTGTTGTTTGAAACCTGGTATGACGGACTCGCCGCGCCGCAAGGTTCGATCGATCAGCGCGCGTGGTGGAATGGATTGCTGGATATTCGCGAAGCGGTATCGAAGGTTCTGGAAGGAATGCGTGCCAATGGAAACATCGGTGCGTCGCTACGGGCCGACGTGACCGTGTATGCCGACCCGGTAACGCGTGCGCGCTATGCGGATTCAATGTCGGAGTTGCGTTTCTTCTTCATTACTTCGCAACTTGAGTTTGCCGACAGTGCTGGCAAGCCGGCCGACGCGGTGCGCGCCGACATCGAAGGCAGCACGATCTGGACCGTCGCCAGACCAAGCGATGCGGCCAAGTGCATTCGTTGCTGGCACTATCGCGAGGATGTCGGTTCGAATGCCGAGCACCCGGAAATCTGCGGCCGTTGTGTCGGAAACCTTCCCGATGGTCCCGGCGAAAGCCGGCGCTGGTTCTAGGAATATGGTCGATCTATTGATGGCAAAAAAATCGACCGCCTTGCGTTGGCTATGGCTGTCGCTGGTGGTGATTGCGCTCGATCAGATCACCAAGCACATCGTGCTCGGTGCGTTTTTGCCGGGTGAACGGCATGTGGTCATTCCGGGGTTTTTGAACTGGGTGCTTGCTTTCAATACCGGCGCAGCTTTCAGCTTTCTCGCCGATGCCGGCGGTTGGCAACGCTGGTTGTTCACCGCGCTCGCAATTGTGGTCAGCACGATCCTGATCGTCTGGCTCAAGCGCACTTCACGCTGCGATTGGCGCACGGCGTTGCCACTCGCGCTGGTGATCGGTGGTGCGCTCGGCAATCTGATCGATCGCGTGCGCTTCGGTCACGTTACCGATTTCATCGAGGTCTATTATCGGCAATGGATTTGGCCGGCATTCAATATCGCCGATTCGGCGATCAGCGTCGGCGCGGTGTTCTTGATTGTGTTCGGCTTGTTCGGCAACCGTCAGGAGCGATCATCATGATCGGCAAACATGCGAGCGATCTTTCAGCATTCAGCGATTCGGGGTATCCCGAACCATTCCGTTCGCGCTGCCTGCCGCGTGAAAAACGCAAGCTCGGCGATGCGTTCGGGCTAACCGCGTTCGGCGTCAATCTGACCACGCTTGCGCCCGGCGCGGAGTCGTCGATGCGGCATTGGCATGATCGCGAGGACGAACTCGTCTATGTACTCGAAGGCGAACTGACATTGCGTACCGATGAAGGCGAGGAAACTTTGACGGCCGGCATGGTCGTCGGTTTCCGTGCCGGCGACGAGAACGCACATCAGTTCGTCAATCGCAGCGACCAACCGGTGCGCTATCTCGAAGTCGGCAATCGCGATTCAGCCGATACTGCGCGCTACTCCGATGTCGATCTGAAATACGGGGTCGACACGCAGGGAAATTTTGTCTACACCCACAAGGATGGACGTCCGTACTGATGACGACGGAATTCGACTCATGCAAGTGATCCTCGCCAATCCGCGCGGTTTCTGTGCCGGTGTCGATCGTGCGATCGAGATCGTCGAGCGCGCGCTGGAAACATTCGGTGCGCCGATCTACGTGCGTCACGAAGTTGTCCACAATCGTTACGTTGTGGACGGCCTGCGCACGCGTGGTGCCGTGTTTGTCGATGAGCTGCACGAGGTGCCCGATGGCTCAACCGTGATTTTCAGCGCGCACGGTGTGTCGCAGAGCGTGCGTGGCGAGGCAGCCGAGCGCGGCCTGTCGGTGTTCGATGCGACTTGCCCGCTCGTAACCAAGGTGCATATGGAAGTTGCCCGCCACGGCAAGGCCGGACGCGATGTCGTGCTGATCGGCCATGCCGGTCATCCCGAGGTTGAAGGCACGATGGGACAGTGGGATGCGAACAATGTCGGCCGTATTCATCTGGTCGAGACCGTGGAAGATGTCGGTCTGTTGCACAGTGCGCGGCCGGGACAACTTGCCTACGTCACCCAGACCACGTTGTCGGTCGATGACACGATGGCGGTGATCGCTGCGTTGCGTGATCGCTTCCCCGAGATCCTCGGACCGCGCCATGACGACATCTGCTACGCCACCCAGAACCGCCAGGACGCCGTGCGTCGACTCGGCCAGCAGTGCGATCTGGTACTCGTGGTCGGTTCGCCGAACAGTTCGAATTCCAACCGCCTGCGCGAGCTGGCCGAGAAGCAGGGCGTGCCGGCACACCTGATCGATGGCGCCGAAGATATCCGCCGCGAGTGGATCGACGGCCGCAACTGCATCGGTGTTACGGCCGGTGCCTCGGCACCGGAAAGTTTGGTACGTGGCGTCATCGAACGTTTGCGCGATTGGGGTGCTGACGGCGTGCGCGAGCTCGACGGAGAACCCGAGAACGTGACCTTTGCCTTGCCCAAATTACTGCGTTTGAAGGTCGTCTGAGCGCACTTTCTGCGGCTCTGCTTGGCCCGGTTTGCATGCCGGTCGCCGCTCGTCCGCCAATTGCTACCTCGTGCGGCTATTCAGCTTGCTGACCGACGGCAGCAAGCTCTAGCGTCACTCCCCCGATTCAACGGTAGGGCGGTGATGGTCAGCACGATCCGAAACTCAGCGCGACGCCTGCATGGTTTCACTCTGGTGGAACTCGTGGTTGCGGTGTCGATCGTTGCGATTCTAGCTGCACTTGCGCTGCCGAGCTTTCGCGAAATGTCGGTGCGCATGACGATCACCTCGAACGCCAACGACTTGGTCGGTGCGCTCAATCTGGCCCGCACTGAAGCGGTCAAGCGCGGCTATCCCGTCAACGTCGTCGCCACATCCAGCAACTGGAAAAATGGGTGGTCGGTTACCCCGCCGAGTGTCATCCCGGCGCTTACCTTGCAATCGCATCCAGCGGTAGCAACCAACTACAAAGTGCTGGGTGCCCAAGGCGCAACTGCGTCGACGGCAATCAGTTTCAACGCGACTGGCAACGTCGCCAACTCCAGTAACGCGTCCTATTACTTCAGCGTGTGCCGGCCGACGTTTGCCAATGATCAAACGCAGGGGCGCGTTATCGAAGTCAAGCCCAATGGCTCGATCACGAGCTATCGCCGCGGTTCAACGTCGCTGGCACCGGGTTGCTGAGCAAACCCATGCACAGTCTGTCTAAAAAGGTGACGTCTTCAGTCAAGCCGATGCTGGATGGATTGCGGTCTTCCCCGCCGCTTGTCCGTGATTTGCTACCTCGCACGGCTGTTCAGCTTGCCGGGACACGCGCGCAACCCCTAGCGTCGGTAGTCCTCCGAAAGCGAATAGGGGAAGTGATGACACATTCAATCAAGCATCCATCGAACGAGCGTCCATCGAACGTGCATCCATCAAATCAGGCGCGCCCCATGGCCTGCGGGTTCACCTTGGTCGAGCTGATCATTGCCGTATGCATCCTGTCGATTCTCGTGGCGGTGGCGTTGCCGAGTTTTCGCGAGATGTCGATACGCATGACAATCACGTCGACCACCAACGATATCGTCGGCGCCTTGAATCTTGCCCGCAGCGAAGCCGTCAAACGCGGGCAATGGGCCAGTGTTTCCTCGAATTCGGGCGGCCAGAACTGGCGCAGAGGCTGGTCGGTCAACGTGTTGACTGATCCGCCTGAGACGCTGCGCGAATACGCCAAACTCGATACCGGCTACAAGGTCACCGCGTCTGACGGCGGCTCCGGGTCGGGCGAAATCATTTTCCGATCGACTGGCACGGTCGTCGACAGCGGCGGGACTTCCTTCTTCATCAACGTCTGCCGCCCGACAGATGCGCGCGATCCGACGCAGTCGCGCGTCATCGAAATCAAACCGAACGGTTCGATTTCGAGTTATCGCGATACGAGCGGTTCGCCGGCTCCGAGATGCTAGGTGTCCAACGATGCGCATGAGTAGCCGCCCAGCTGGTTTCAGTCTGCTCGAAGTGCTGATCGCATTGCTGATCTTCAGCCTCGGCATGCTCGGCATGGCTGGCTTGTTGATCATTTCGGTGAAGACCAACCAGAGCGCGTATCTGCGCACCCAGGCATCGTTCCTCGCTCAGGGCATGGTCGACCGCATGCGCGCGAACAAGGCCGCACTGGCAACCAATGCCTACAACGGCAGCTACGCGCCACTCACCACCTACACCGATCCCTGCGCTTCCGGTGCGGTATGTTCGACCGCGAATGTGACTGCGCGGGACAAGCTCATCTGGAGACAGCAACTCGGCACCTTGCTGCCGAGCGCGACCGGCACGATCACTTGCGCCGGGACCTTGCTCGGCACGGCAGCGCAGACGGGCGGCACGTCCTACGACGGCCTGTGCAACATGACGATCGCCTGGAGCGAGTCGAGCCTCGATCGCGGTTCTGATGGCAGCGGCGGTGGCAGCGTAGTCGCCGGTACGGCGACGCCGTCGACGCAAACCTTTGCCTGGGTATTTCAGCCGTGAGCACGCACATGTCATCGACGAATACCCGCGAGTCAGGTTTCAGCCTGATCGAGCTGATGGTTGCGATCACCCTCGGCCTGCTGCTCAGCATCGGCATCATCAGTCTGTTCGGCAGCACCAGTAACACCAACAAGGTCCAGGATGCGCTGGCCAATTTGCAGGAAAACGGGCGCTACGCGGTCGTGCATGTTGACGACGATCTGCGCATGCTCGGTGGATTGTTCTGCAGCAACAAGGCCGGTTCGCCGACCGGTACCGGCGACACCCTTGCCTGGCCGGGACGCGCGCCAGGTGTTTTGGCGGCCTCGCTACCACTTCCAGATAGCGGAAACGCCAAGAGCTTTCCCGCCACCGGATCGAGTACGAGCAATGCGACCACGTTCTACGCACTGAGTCCGCGCTGGTTTGTGCAGGGGTACGAGTGCGCAACAGGTACTTGTGTACCTTCCGTCGCTAGCGAAATTCCGACCACCGGCGTAGCCAACCTCAAACGCGTTCCTAAAACCGACGTACTGACAGTCCGCTATCAGCGCGGTAACGGCTGGCCCTTGACGGCAGCGAGTTGCATCAGCGGCGGCTCGTTGACGATCAGTCCGCAAAGCGGAGACGACACGTTGAATTTTGCCGCCGGCAACCTTGCCCTGGTGACTGACTGTGTCAATCCCAACATCCTTCCGATCAGCGCCGTCGCGGGCAACACTCTGACAATTGGCGCGACCTTGGCGGGCGGCGCTTCGCCATTTTGTGGCGCCAATGCGGCGTCCGATACACGCGTATTCAATTTCAGCGCGGATTTCGTCACGGTCAGCTACTACCTGGCGTTTCGCGATGACAACAATCCCGATGCAAGTGCGAACTCGGCGGCGGCGAAACGTCAGATTCCAGTCCTGATCCGGCGCGAAAACGGTATTGAGCAGGAGATCGTGCAAGGTGTGGATCGGCTCGACTTTTTGTATGGCGTGCAGGATGGCAATGGTGTGACCCGTTATCTCGATGCGGGCCAGGTCAACAACAATCTTGGCGGTGCGATCACCTGCACGCCGGCGCCCAACGGCATCGCGACGCTGGAACCCGGTTGCCTGTGGCGTTCCGTGCGCAGCGTCGAAATCCATATGCTGCTCGACACCGTCAACAACGTAGCCAGCCTCGACACCACCAGCATGTCCTACACCTACAGCCAGGACACACCGAAGACAACCACGATCTCGTCGCCAACCACTCTGCTGCCATCGGGCATACAGGCCGGCAGGATGATGCGCCGCGAGTTCGTTTCGCTGGTTTCGGTACGTAACTACAACCCCTGATTCGACGCTCCTTGATTCGACAACCGAAACCATGAAACCCGAATTTTCAGTCATGCACTCGAACGCGGTCGGCGGCATCCGCCAAAACGGCGCAGTGCTGTTTATCGCGCTGATCTTTCTGGTGATCCTGACCCTGATCGCGCTGACCGCATCCAGTACGTCGATCCTGCAAGAGCGCATGACCGGCGGTATGCGCAATCGACAGCTCGGATTGATGGGCAGCGAAAGCGACCTGCGCGGTGGCGAGGCCTATCTGTGGAATTTGTCATACCAGTTGCAAAACGCAGGAACCGGCAATCCGTTGCCGCCGTGTGTCACCGGGACAACCAATTGCGTATATCAGCCACGCAATGGATTGCTCAATACCAAGGTGCAGACATTCCGGACGTCCACGGCGTGGTTGGATCCGTCCAGTGATGGCGCGCGCGCGTACACCGGCGCTGTCAGCGGTCTGACCGGCACGCTGCAAGGCGCTTCGCTGGCCAGTCAGCCGCGCTTTCTCATCGAGGATCTTGGCGCCGATACGGTGCCCAGCGCCGGCCGCACCGGTGGCAGCGTCGATGCGATGTTGAATGGTCTGAACGGCGTCAATCATTTGTATCGATTGACCGCGCGCAGCCAGGGTGGCAGCGATTCGGTTATCCGAGTTAC
Organism: Dokdonella sp.; assembly: GCA_039933095.1. Classification (GTDB taxonomy): domain Bacteria; phylum Pseudomonadota; class Gammaproteobacteria; order Xanthomonadales; family Rhodanobacteraceae; genus Dokdonella. The sequence continues at coordinate 1,518 of JBDTOS010000071.1, read as the reverse complement.
CGAAAGTGTTTTTTCCGCACTCGATTTCCGCAATAGCGGATTCGGAGCGACTTCGCCCTAGAGGCACGACACATGAATACACATTGTTCCATTCCGGACATCAGAGTCGCGTGGCGATCTTTGGCTATCGCCGCTCTGGCGAGCTTGCTCGTGATCTCGACGCATGCGCTCGCGCAGACTTCGCAACCCGGTGCGGTCAGCCTGAGTCCGACGCCGCCGGATCTGAAATCGAATGTCGATCCGAATATCGTGGTCACGTTCGACGATTCCGGCTCGATGACGTGGACTCACATGGGTGACGATACCCCGTTTTCGCCAGGGGGAAGCTGGAGCGGACCCTGGCGTTGCGCCGGTGTCATCGACCCACGAGTCGATCCGGATGCGTCTGGCCTGAGCGCGCAGGATCAGGCGCGCACCTTGACGATGAACGGCGTCTACTACAATCCGAACATCTCCTATGATCCACCGTTGAACAAGGATGGTAGTTCGTTTCCGAACGCTGACGCATCGTTAGGTGGCGTATGGCTCGACGGTATCGCAGTCAATCGCCCGAGCGGGTCCGTCAGTGCGGGTTCGATTGCACTCAACAATAATCCCGACACACCTGCCAACGCCAGCGCTTCGGGCCGTACCAATCTTGTGGCAACCAGTTCCAGTCAACGCTGGAAGTGCGGTTATGGATCGACCAGTGACGACGGTTGGAATTCCAGCAGTCCGATGGATGGAACTACCACGAATCCGGGTGGAAGTCCGGCCAAGTACCCCCAAGGCGGCCCGTTCTACTATCGATTCAAGAGCACCGTCAATTTTCTCAACGCCAATGGCACGCTCAATACCTCGACGAGCGGCAACGGGTTGTACAACTCAAATAACTGGGAGGCGATCGCTGTCCCGTCGACGGAGTATCAAAATTTTGCCAACTGGTATGCCTACTACCGCTCGCGCAACCTGATGGTGCGCACCTCGATCTCGCGCGTATTCGGAAACCTCGGCAGCAACCTGCGCGTGGCCTGGCAGGATCTCAACGCGCTACAGATCAGCAGCAGCACGATAATCTCCACCCTGACCGATACCAATACAACCGGTAACAGTGCAGCGAACAACTACCGGACCAATTTCTTCGACTGGATCTACTCGGTGCCGGCCAACAACGGTACCTCGTCGCGGACCGCAACGATCCGCGCTGGCGAGTTTTTCAAGCGATCCGGATCAAGCATCACCAATCCCTACTGGCAACCAGGAATCGGTACTGCACCTGGCCGCGAATTGTCGTGTCGGCAGAACTTCCACATGCTGGTGACCGACGGGTTCTGGAACAGCCTCAGTGGCAGCGAGACTATTTCGAGTCCCTCGCAATACACCAGCCGCAGCAGCGTCACGCTTCCCGATGGTGTGAGTTACAGCCCGAGCGACCCGACCTCGCTGATTTATACCGGGCCGACTGACAAGAACGGCAGTACTACTCTGTCGGATATCGCGTTCTACTACTGGTCGAAGGATTTGCGCAGCACGTTGACC
>JBDTOS010000070.1:0-10516 GCA_039933095.1 Dokdonella sp. | reverse complement strand
AGCACCGTTCCGCTGGAGTCGCTGCCGTGACAGGCCTTGCATGCCGTTTGGCCGTGGGTCTCGACGAAATCGCTGTGTTGGTGGGCCCAATTCTGGCCGAGGGGGTGAAGATTGTGCGGGCCGCCGAGTCCGATCGCGGGTACCGAGCGATGGCAGACCTCGCATTCGGCGAGCACACCTTCGTGCCCTTGCAGCGCAATGTTCTGCACGTTGTCGTTCGCGTCCGGGGACGGCACTTCGGCGTGTGTTGGTCCGTGGCAAGCTTCGCAGGCCATACCACCATGGCCGAAGGAGAAGCGATAAAGATTGAAGCCTGTCGCGGGAACATTGTTGTTTGTGGCGAACGTCGGATCTGCCGCCGTACGCAACAGGCCGGCCGCGTCAAACGCGTTCGTATAGCGGATCTGTCCGCTGTTGAGTGTGGCCGTCCCGGTATGGCAGTTGTCGCAGCGCGGTTCCTGGAGCCATCCGGCGCGCCCGTGGGCTCCGACGGTCGACATGTTGCCGTGGCAGCTCTGGCATTGCATTTCAAGTGTCCCATCTGCCGCAACCGCGCGCCCCATGGCGCCACGCAGACACTGCGTCGTCGAACCGGGGTGGCAGCGATAGCAAGCCGAACGGTTGTCCGATGCTCCAAGCGTCAGCCCCGTCACTGGGTCTGTAACGTTCGCATGTCCGCTGTGCTCCGCCTCGGTCAACGGTGAAATACCCGCGATACCGGTGCCTGGCAGCGCATTCGTCGCATGGCAGGCGGCGCACAACATCGGGCGATGATCCGTCGTGACCGAGGCGAACAGTCCTGCCGCATTCAACGAAAGCGTACTGAGCGCAGAGGTATAGATGTTGTTTGCGAGCTGGCGATCGTCGTGCAGACGCAGGATGTTCAAGCGATAGTCTCGCTGCGGGTCTGGATCGTTGACCCAGCCGGCCTGCGGTCTTGCGGCAATGCTGCTGTTCGACGCGTGGCACGCGCGGCAGTCCATCTCGTCGGATACGGGCAATACGATGTCAGTGCTCGCGAGCGAAGTGCCAACCAGATCGCGCGCGGTCAGGCGCATCATGGGATAGGTGTTTTTGTGGTTCGCATCGTCGTACGGCGTGAGCGGGATACCTTCTGCGCTGTACCACGGCATCGTGGCGTTGAACTGCATCGGCTGCTCGATGTTCGCGGCGCCGGGCATGAAATTGCCGGCCAAGCCCTGGTCGAGCAACGGCGTCACGCCAAATATTTGTGGGCAATAGGTCCAGAAATTCGTGCGTCCGATCGAACTGGTTGTAATCGACCCGGAAACGTCGACGGTTGCACGGTAACCCACGCTGGCCGCGCCCGGCGTGGAAACGACCTTGCCATTCGGGCCAATCACCTGCGCGTGGATGGTGTTGTACGGCGGCAGGATGGAAAAGACACTGTAGTCAGAATCCATGCAATGCATACCCAGATCGTTCCATCCAACGACCGTCCAGTTCGCGGCATTTGTCGAAATCGGAACCACACCCGTCATTGTCAGCAGCAACGGCAATGCAAGACGGAGGACGAGAGCGATTCGCATTTGCATTAGAATATTCTCAAGTAGCTTTTTCTAATATATACCTCGCAGCGCTAAAGTCAATTGGAAAATGTCGGGACATATGTTTCCGCGAAATGAGTGTGGCCCAGCCCGTAATCGGTGGTCGATGTGTTTTGCGGGGAGCTACAACGCGCGCCCGACTTGCTCGAACTAACGGACGACGGCAGGCGCCTTCGCCAGCGCCAGCGTCTTGCTCCCCGGATCTTTCGGCCAGCGTCACCTTGCCCCACTTTTCGCAGGTGAGGTGGTAGATCCGGATCAGACTCTTCGGTGTTGCCATGTTCGGCGATTCGCTATCTTGTCCCTGGAACTTAGCCTGCTCTATTCGGGGATCGTCCGGAATCTCTTCAGATCATCGGACCCGGTGAAGGCGATCCAGCGCAATACCTACGCGCAGCGTAATGCGCGCAAGCGTCGTGGCGTAGCGCCGCGCCGTCGCCAACGGTTTCATCGGTCGAATGCCGGGGTCGCGAATGCCGGAATGCCGGGGTCGAGTCTATCTTCGTAGCATCCAGACAAGGAGCAAATTCATTTTCCGGCAACCGCCGACTTCGCGGCCGGCAATGACGCACCGGAACTATGCTGATCGCGCCGGATGGCCTTGCGCCTTGAGTCGCGCCACGGCTTTGCGGTCGAAGGACACAAAAGTTTCGCCCCCCAACCAGCGGCCTTCATGGGCGATCACGCCGTCGGCAAAATCGCCGCCCGCCTCAAGCATTTTCAGACCGGCTTCGACACCGTGCCGATCCAGCTCCACGTTGGCGGATGCCGACAAGGCCCGAATCGCCGCTGCGATATCGGCGGTGGAAAACTCGTACACCTTGCGCAATACCCAAACGAATTCGCAGAGGCAAGGTAGGGCGACCGCAACCAGGTCGGCCTGGGTCAGCGCTTTCGCTGCGGCGCGCGCCTGCGCGGCATGGTCGCGTACCACCGCGCGAACCAGGACGTTGGTATCGACCGCGATTTTCACTCGCGACCGGCCCAGCCTTGTGCTGCCGCTTCCTCGATTTCGTCAAGCGAGGCGCGTTTGCGCGTCCTGCCGGCCAGCAGCCCAATGAAATCGTGGATGTCAGCGGATGGTTTTGTCGCCCGCAACACGCCGCGACCATCGGGCAGCAAGTCGACCTCGACCTTGTCGCCGGGCTTCACGCCCAGGTGTGCAAGCACTTCCTTGCGCAACGTCAACTGGCCCTTGGCGGTGATGGTGAGAATAGTCATGGCGGCGACCAATCAATGGGGTTTTGAGAAACGAAATAGTAAGGCATATTTACCTTTCGAACAAATGCTCCAGCGAGCAGCCTGTGACGCTGCCATCGCGCTTGTCGGCGAGACGGATAACGGAGTCGGAGTGGCTTTGCGTCAAGGAGAGAGCTCGGGGGAAGGTTCATTTTTCAGTGACGAACAACTTCGCGGCCTGCTCCGCCTGTGCCATGCCCTATGTGTCGGCGCTGTGGATCTTGGCTGACCAGGTATTCGACCCTATTGCCATGGTTACTCGAACCCGTCGGCAAACAGTATGTCGCCTACTTCAACCGCACCAGCATCGCAACCGGCACCGAACGGGCGCGCATAGCGTCGTTGATCGGTAGGTTGGCAGAAAGCGTTGTTCGCGTTGTCGATCGCCACGCTGGTCGCCGCCGGCAGAAACGTTCGCGTGCGTCCGCCATGAAAACCCAGGGATCCAAGTGCTAATGAACTGGCCGTCGCACTGAGGGTATTGGTGCCGGCGCCGAACTGACACGTGTCTCCGGTCGTCTTCACGTTTCCCGATGCGCTGTTTATTGCCGACGCATCAAGGCTGCAACTGCCCTGCAGCACGCTATTGAACACTGTGATGAGCAGCCCGCTGGCGCCGCCGTAACCGCCGAGCGTGGTTCCGCTTACGCCTACGGGACCCACGGTCGGGGCCACAATCGTCACTTGTTTGAGCGACAGGGACGTGGTGTTCGCATCGTTGCGAAACCCGATTGCCGCGCCGCGTGCATCCATCGCCGCTGCGGCGGTGGTGAAATTATTTCCGGAAAAGGTGCTGTTGCGGATGGCCAGCGATCCGCCGGATTCGACGAGCACGGCGCCGCCGGCATCGTCGGACCCGTTGTTGTTGCTGAATGTCGATTGGGTGACCGTCACGTCTGCTCCGGCGTCATTGATCCGCAACGCGCCCGGCGCAATACCGGTCGCCGTGTTGCTGCTGAAATCGCTGTCGATTATCGAAACCGTGGCTGCCTGACGCACGTACAACGGCGCGTCATTTCCCATGTAGTTCAGGCGCTCGATATCCACGCTCTCGGCTCCCGTCCCGAGCAAGCGCAGTCCCAGGGTGGTGCTCTTGATCGTGGTGTCATTGATATAGGCGTCGGTGTGATTGCGCAGGGTCAGACCCGATGGCTGGGTGGGATCAAGTGCTCCGTCGATTACGGTGGCCTCGACGATGACTGCGCCTTGCGCCCCATCTGCAATTTCCAGGCCCAGCGCCGTGCAGGTTAGGAACGTGATATTCGCATTGCCGCTGTTGACCATCGAGCGGATGTCCGTGCGATAGAAATTGAGCACGCCGTAAGCATCGGTCGGACCCAGCGCCCAGACTTCGCTGGCAGTGGCGACACGCGCATCGAAGAAGCTGGTTACGCTGGTCGCGGTGACATCAAGCGCATGTGCGCCTTGGCCATCGATTGTCAGATCGTCGAACTCGACATCTTGGTCGGTCACCGCGTTGAACAGCGGATCGGTGCCATCGCCTTTTATCAATGTGGTATCCCGGCTGTCACCCACAATTTTCACGTTTGCGAGCACATTTAATTGTCCGCGAGTCATGGTGTATGTCCCTGCGGCAAGCACAATGGCATTCGCTTCCGCCGTCAGCGTGCTGGCAGCATTCACGGCCTCGCGCAACGAGCAATCGTTTACCTGGCAGCCATTCGGCACGGGGTCGTCCTGACGCGTGACCGTAAAAGTCGCCGCGATCGCGATATCGGAACCGCTGACTGCCGCCAGCGCTGCAATGAGAAAACAGAAACCACGAATGCGAGCCATGCCAGTCCTTCCCAATCGACGCGTTGCGCGCCTATAACTGTTCTCCACGCAAGATGGCGTGCGAAGGGGCCACGCGCGTTCTCTTTTTCGCCAACGCCGCCGGCTTGGATGAAAGCTCGCGTCCGCTTGACCCACGCTGGCCTTGGTCAGCAGTGCTGCTCTCTTGCCGGAAAAGGACTTGGAGGTAAGGGCGCGGCGATTAAGCAATGTTCATTGCTCATCCGCAATCGTAATTTCGCACCATACCTCAGGCGGCCGCACCGAATAGCGACTACCTTGGCAGCGAAATGGCAACGGCCGCGTCGATACGACGGTGCAGTGACCAGAATGTGGAATTGGTCAGGAAGGTGACCATTTCCGCGGCGGTCATTGTCATGCGCAGGCCGGGGGCGGCGTTGTCGGGCGATTGCCACAGATCACTGAGGACGATCTGCCCAATGCGAATTCTGTTTGAGATGACGCAGCGGTCCGACTCGAGCAACGCTCACGCTGCGTGCTGATTCCATAAGCGACTACAAGGCAGGCGATACCGCTCATGGCATCGCGATTGCGCCGAGCACCCTCGCGAAGCTCTCAATTCGATCTGGAGAAGTCGCGATGTCTGCGCGCGGAAAGGTCCGCGCGCAGACGATTTGGCAGTTGAATTACGGCCCGGGATTAAACCCGTCGGTGAATATTTCGTCCACAGGCGGCGCGCACGACTGCACCTTGACGTCGTCGATGTACCACCCTTCGCGGGCGATCGACGTGTCTGATCCGAGACGGAAGCGGAACTGCGCCGTCTGACCTTGATATGCCGAGATATCGACAATCGAATTGAGGTACGGAACGACGGCTGTGCTGCACCATGCAGGCAGGTCGGCCAATGGGTTGCTCGTAGTGTTTCTGATCGTCCCGAGATATGGGTCAGTGAGCAAACTTGCGCTGGGAATCTGGGTAAACGTCGAACCACCGTTGGTGGAGACTTCGAGGATGCCGCCGTCCCAGCACTGGGTAGTGCCACTGATTTCCATGAATCGGCGGTGCCAGAACTGCAACGTCAACGGCAATTGACCGCTAGGCAGAACGATGGGCGGCGAAACCAGTCGCTGGTCGCTGACTGCGGCCGGGTCTGCGGCAAAGAATGACTGTGTACCGCTATGTGGCTGCGCCGCCGACAACGCCCAGGTATTGCCCGTGCTGCCGCTACCCAGGGTCCAGCCGTTCGCGCCGGATTCAAATCCGTAGGAATAGACATTCGTCGCGGATGTGCCTGTCGAACAATCCCCCGGCAACGGCAGTGTGGTGAACGTGAATACCGACGCGACCGGAACCATGTCGCAGGCATTCGTTGCAGTCACGCGCCAGTGGAACTGCGTGTTGGATTGCAGATCGACATTCGGGGTAACGGTCGTCCCGGTTACCGTATTGGTGTAGACGATATTGCTGAATCCGGCATCGGTCGCGACATCAATCGTATAGGTTTCGGTATTACTGCCAGTCCAGGTAAACACCGGACGCACAGCTTGATTGGTTGCAGCGTTTATCGGCGCCGTCTGCACTGGCGCTCCCGGCGGAGCATTGAATACGATCAGATTGAAACTCGTGCTCTGATTCGTTGCCATGCTGGCAGTGCCGTTGACCTGGATCGGATAGACCGCCGGAGCGGCTGCCGTATCGATCTGCATCGAACTCGTTCCGGGCAGGGACGGTACCGGATTGGGTGTAAATATCGGCAGCGTGGCGGGGTAACCCGTCGACGAGAGGGTGACCGGGCTGTTGAAGCTCGAAGTCGAACCGACATTGATGGTTACGGTTGCCGGTGTTCCCGCGCAAGCCGAGACATTGGCTGGGGTCGCCGCAAGAGTAAAACCGGGAGTCAGACTGCAATTTGGGAACTTGAAACTGCCGATCCGGGTTCTCCAGTTGAACGTTCCCGTAGTCGCGTAGTACTCGCTGGTATACCAAAACGTACAATCGTCGACCGGGTCGACGGTCAGGTCGCTGTAGTCACCCCAGCGGTTGCCGGTGCCGGTCTGACTTCCCGTGCCATCAAACAGGTGCGCTTCGCCCTGCGCCAAGGTGTTCACCGGATCGTTGAACAGTCGGCCTGCGTAGCGCAGTTGAGGATTGATCGTGGCGCTGGATGCATTGTAACCAACCGCAATGTTGCCAACGAAATCCATCGCAATGCTGCCCAGCCAGCGCCAGTCCGTGTCCGGCTGATAAGTGCTTTGCTGGAAAATGGTCGGCGTGCCACTGGTCGCATTGCGCATCTCGAACCAGCGAATGGCGGCGACGCTGCTCGCGCTGACCGTAAAGTTGCCAACCAACGATTCATGATCGTCGAAATTGCGATACGCGAGACGGAACATCAGGCGGTCACCGATGCCATCAATCGCGTTCGAACCCGTGCCGCCCAGCTGCGGTACGCAAGCCCGCGTGCCGCTGCAAAGCTGGGTGAAACCGGCCGCGACGGGCGACGGGGTCACCTGGGTAAACGAGGAATTGGCTGGCGTCGCAAAGTCGACGTGGTATCGGAAGAATTTGTACGCACCGCCACTAGGCCATTCGACGAACGGCGCTGGCGCACCAGCGGGCGGTGGATTCGCGCCGTCGAGATCCGCCGGGAGAAAATACGGCTCGCTGGCGCCGCCCGTGATCCCTGGCGTGATGATGGTCGCGGTGGTGCCGGCGAGCATTGCACTGCGGTCGAACACGAACGCCTGCGGACCGAGACGCGCCGTACCGGCCGTATTGAAAATGTTCATGGCCATGTAGTAGCCATCCGGCCACATGCCCAAATGCGGGTAGTCGAAAAAGTTCGACCCCAGATGATAGCCGTAGCGGTTGTAGGTGCCGGTGGCATCGCTGGTTGTTGACACGGCGATGCATTCGTCGGTGACCGGCACGCCGGCGCCCGTCGACCCGGCAAATTGGGAAATGATCCAGCGGTTGGCGAGCTGGTCGTAGAGCACGATCGGATCGCCGTTGCCGGTGTTCTGACAGACGCCGCCGAAGCCGGCCCACAGCGCGCTGATTGCGGTCGGCCCTGCCAACGAGGCACCTGTCGCCTTGTCGAAGATTTGGAATCCGTTGTTCACCATCTGCACGTACTGGGTTGCACCGACTTCACCGTCGGTATCGGGCGGGGCGCAGTTGCAACCCACACCGGGAAAAGGGATGCCGTCGAAATTCTGAATCGGCGCAGGCATACCCGGCACATTGCTTTGTGATGTCGCTCCGAAACTGCCCTGAATCACCGGATCCGGCTCATCGACATGATCGTTCGGGATCTGCGGATTCTCCGGTCCCTCCCGCCCTTCGCCCGCAACTCCCTGCCACGGCGGCAGATAGTAAAGCGGCAACGACACGTCGTTTTGATATGACGTGATGACCTGAATCGACTTGCCTGTCTGGTTCAAGCTCGTCTGGGCCGAACTCGTTTGGGTGGAATTGGACTCTTCGGCCGCCATCGCCGATAGCGATGCTGCGCCGATCAAAATTGCACCGAGCACCATGCTCGCGTTTACCGCAAAACGAGTCGTGACAAGCCTCATGAAAATGCCCTCAGTGTTGATTTGTTCAACTGGAATTGACCCTACAAGAACCTGGACCACGGCAGCGGGCTCGCAGCACAAACGAAGACTTTAACGTCGAGCCTTTCGGCGCAAACGCACACTACGAAGCCTCACGCAAAATCGTGCATGCAGGCTGCTCATCCGCCCTCACAATGCTTCAGCTCCCCATGCGGAGTCATCATCCGCCGAACGATGCACCCCTGGATGCGACGGATGACCGACTATAGACCCGCAGTCTTTTGGTGCGCAACACCTTCCGCCAAATAGATATCTAATTGTCTGTCGTTTGTTGAAACTAGAACGGACATACCGTTCGTAACACATGCTCGTGTGCGTAAGTCGGAACAAGCGACGAGGGCGCCAACAGAAAACATCCGCCCACATGATCCCGGTTTGCGGACAAACCAGACTGAGCGCGGGCGGACCAACGTCTCGCGTGCCCCCCGAAACCATGCAACCATTCGCAACGCAGCGGCAAACGTTCGCCGCGCGATCACCTAGGTTGCTCCGCCAGCTCCGGGGAGATTCCGGTTTTCACCCATCGGCACACCCAAATGAATAAGGAATCTGCCGAGCAAATCCCTCACGTTGTCGAATTCACCGAAACAAATCGCCGCGACGCGGTGACCGGGTTGCCGCGCTTCACCGATCCCGATGAGGCGTTTCAGTCAGCCCTCGATGCCGCCGTGATCGCTGGTGACCTTGTCGCTGTCTATTGCCTCGACATTGATCGCTTCCACGCCGTCAACAACAGCGTTGGTCGCCGCGGCGGCGATGAAATTCTGCGCTCGATCGCCCAGCGTCTGCACGTCCTGGCGCCGGAGCGCGAGCGGTTGTGGCGCCTCGGCAACGACGAGTTTCTGATTCTGGCGATTTTCCCCTCCGAAGACGGCCCGCGTGTTCTCGCCGACAAAATTCATCGGGTATTTGAACTGCCGCTACCACTGGCCGGTTACGAGTTTTTTATCAGTGCCTCGATTGGCTACGCCTGCTACCCGACGCACGCCGCCAACGCGGTGGATCTTTTCGGCTGCGCGCAAGCCGCGCTGAGTCAGGCAAGAAGCCGAGGTCGCGGTGCAGTGCAGACGTTATCCAGCACACATGCCGAAGAACTGCGGGAACGCATGGCGTTGGGCGCGCGGCTTCGCAGCGCAATCACTGCCAACGAGTTCGTCCTGCACTATCAACCGCAAGTTCGCGCCCCCGACGGCCGCATCGTTGGTGTGGAGGGACTGATTCGCTGGCAGGCAAGCGACCTCGGACTCCTGTCCCCGCATCGATTTCTCGGCGTCGCTGAAGAACTCGGCCTGATCGTGGAACTGGGGCGGTGGGTGCTGCATGAAGCCTGTCACCAGTCCCGACTGTGGCTCGATGCCGGCCACAATGACATCACGGTCTCGATCAACATTTCATCGCTGCAGTTGCATCGGCGCCTTTTCGTCGATGAGGTCGGCGCGGCGCTCAGAGCCGCCGGGATACCTCCAGCCATGCTCGAACTGGAATTGACCGAGAACGCCATCATGGACGATGTCTCCGCGTCGATCGATATCATGACTGCGCTGAAGCAACTCGGCGTGCGCCTGGCGCTCGACGATTTCGGTGTGGGTTACTCGAGCTTGCGTCATCTTCCCCGGTTTCCGATCGACCGTCTCAAGATCGACCCCGCCTTCATTCGCGATGTCGCAATTGAAAGCGGCGGCACGGCGATTGTCCGCGCGATCACTGTCTTGGGCCACGAACTGCGCATGAGCGTGATGGCGGAAGGCGTGGAGACTGAGGCACAGCTCGGTTACCTACTGCGCAATCATTGCGATGGATTCCAGGGTTACCTGTTTGGTCGGCCGACTACTGCGGATGAGGTTACACGCGTGCTGCATGGCCGTTTCATCGAGTCGACTCTGATGCGCTCGGCTGCCAGTCCCGGTCGCGGTTTGCTGCTGGTGGATGACGAACCGAACGTTCTGAAGTCGCTTGCGCGGCTGCTCCGACGCGAAGGCTACGAAATCCACATGGCGACGGGTGCCAAGGAAGGATTCGATATCCTTGCGCGCCACAAGATCCAGGTTATTGTTTCGGATCAGCGCATGCCCGGCATAAGCGGTACCGAGTTTCTCAGCCAAGTGAAAGAAATGTACCCGGATACGGTGCGCATGGTGTTGTCCGGGTACACCGATCTCGCTACGGTTACCAGTGCGATCAATCGAGGCGCGATCTACCGGTTTCTGACCAAGCCGTGGGACGACGAGGATCTGCGTACGCAGATCAGTGAGGCGTTTCGCAGCTTCGATTCGCGCAAGCAACATTCCATCAGCGATGGGTGAGCTCGGCAACAGCAAGCGCTTACGCGATTCG
>JBDTOS010000069.1:0-10527 GCA_039933095.1 Dokdonella sp. | reverse complement strand
GGGAGGATGAGCAGACCCTGACAAAAAACGCCGACATCGCGATGTATCAGGCGAACCTTCCGTCGACTGCCGCGAGCCTGCGACTGAATTGCAGATTCCACTCCATCGGCTCATTGCCCGGTTGCGGGCGACCTACCGCAAAGACATCCGTTTGGCGCTGACTCTGGAAGTAATCCTGGTCTACGACATTTCCTCGCAACAAGGGACGTGTGCTGGAAACGATATTTCCCTTGCTGTCCGCGATGCTGACAACGAACAATAAATCAGGCGGTAACAAGCCCTGTTCCTTCAATTCCTGCAACTCCAGCTGCAGGTTCTTCTGCTCGTACGCGTATTTGACGAACTTCAGGGTCTGATCGATCTCGCGCACCGCACGCAGGACTTGCGACTCATATGTTTCGCCCAGGTCACGGCTCGACTCTACCGCGGCGTGCACGGCAGCTGCTCGATCCGACTTGATGAGACTCAGGGTAATTGTCCAGATTGCGATCAGACCAAGAATGGCGATCGCCGGAAACAAGATATGTGGCTCGGTCACCGGGCTCAACCAATGCCTGAACGCTGCGGCGGATCGTGCCCATTTGGCTTTCAAGGGCACTGAACGATTCCAGCTGGACGCATCATCGCGATAGCCACAGTAGGTGAGTGAGTAATACCGGCGAAGAAACTCGTGGGTGGGTATGCACGGTCTCGGGACATTCGCATCCGATGTTCTCCAATTTCCGTGAATCGATCTCGACGCACTTCACCTGCGAAAAGGTGACAGTGCGACCGCGCATGAAAACGTAGACCCTCGAAGACTAGGGAAAACAACGCGCGGTGTATGTGCGCCGGCGTACACAGCCGGCGTTGCGCGCGTACGCTATGTCCGGGCTTCACGGAAGTTGCGATTTGCGCGAAAGGGAGTCTTGTTGCGAAGCCGGACGTCGTCGTCCAGATGCTCACGACCGATGCCGTGCACCCGATCAAGCTGGAGCAGAACGATGCCACGATCGAAGGCGGAGCGATCTACGTCAAACCAACTGCAGACTTCTCGTCCACGCGCGCGATCGACGAGGATGTGACGCATTGCCTGCGCGGCGTAGTCGAAAATTGTGCCGGCGTCTCGACACTCAGTACCTTGCTGGAGCCGAGCTTCAGATACCACTCATGCACCAACGCCGTGGTGTTGAGCGTGGCACCCGAAGCATGAGCGCGCTGGCGACTGGCAATCGCCTTGAGACGAGCGTACACCGCCGCAAACAAGGCATCGGTGCGCAGCGTCGTCCCTGTTGGATGCGGCACTTCCATCTCGTGGGCGTCTGAATGTGCTTCCGCCATCGGTAACTTCCGGACCTAAGGATAGGGCTGGAAGTCGATTCGCGTGCTCGGCGATCCGCTGGTATCAGTTCTACGCATTTGCGCTAGAGTCCGAAGCTGGAATCGAACCCGCCTGGAGCGTGCATGTTTCGTGTCCTGAAGGTCTACGACGATGCCTCACCAGCCAATCGCGACGCGATTGCGCAGGTGCGGGCGATCATCGAATCGCAGTTTCCGTCTTCGCGCCCGAGTGATCTGGACAAGGTCGCGCGGCAGTTGCGCGATCCAATGCACTATCGCTATCGCTCGATTCTGCTGGTGGTCGAAAATGCGGCCGGCAAGGTTCGCGCGTTCGCAATGCTGCTGCACCTGACCGACCTAAATATTGCGTTTCTCGAATTGATCTCCACTGCGGTCGATAGCGGCAGCGGTGGCGTTGGCGGGGTGCTTTACGAACTGGTGCGCGAGGAAGCGCTGGCACTGAAAGTCAATGGACTGTTTCTTGAATGCAGCGTCGATGATGAGCGCATCAAGGACCCGGCGATTCTGCAAAAGAACATCCGGCGCATGAAGTTCTACGAGCGCTTCGGTGTGCGGCCGATCGTCAACAACGCCTATGACAGCCCGGTGCACGAGGGCGACAACGATCTGTACTACCTGATGTTCGACGGGCTCGGTCGGCATCCGCCGCCGCGGCGCAAGTTCCTGCGGCGTGCAGTCGCGACGATTCTGGTGCGCAAGTATGGACATCTGTATGACAGCAAGGGCGCAAAACGGATTGCTATTACCTTCACCGACGATCCGGCGCGCATCCGCGAACCGCGCTATCGCGGGCCTGCCGCGCCGGTGCCTGTGCTGCATCGCGATTTCGGCAAGGGCATCGCCTTGCTCGTCAATGAATCGCACAGCATCCATCATGTCCGCGATCGCGGTTATGTCGAGGCGCCGGTGCGAATTCCGGCGATTCTCAAGGAACTCGACAAGACCGGCCTTTTCAATCGGATCGAACCGAAGCGCACACCGATAGCGCTGCTGCACCGCGTGCACGAGCCGCGCTATGTCGAGTACCTGCGTGAAGCCTGCGAGTGGCTGCCGCCGGGCAAATCGATCTATCCGATCATCTTCCCGGTACGCAACCAGACCCGACCGCCCAAAGATCTGGAACTGCGCCTCGGCTATTACTGCACCGATACTTTTACGCCCTTGCATCGCAACGTGTACCCGGCCGCATATGGCGCGGTAGATTGTGCGGTCAGCGGCGCGCGCAGCCTGTTCGCCGGCTACAAACTCGCCTATGCATTGGTGCGCCCGCCGGGGCATCATGCCGGCAAGCGCATCTTCGGTGGCTTCTGCTACTTCAACGCGAGCGCAGTTGCGGCGGAATATTTGACCGACTTCGGTCGCGTCGCAATTCTCGATGTCGACTACCACCACGGCAACGGCACTCAGGATATTTTTTACGAACGCGCCGATGTGTTGACCGTATCGATCCACGGCGCACCGCCGACCTCATATCCGCACTTTGCCGGCTTCGAGGATGAGCGCGGTGAAGGCGTCGGCGAAGGTTTCAATGTCAACTTTCCGCTACCGGAAAAAGTTTCGCTGGAGCGTTATCAACGCACGCTCGGCCACGCACTGCAGAAGATTCGTGATTACAAGACCGAGTACCTGGTGATCGCGCTCGGGCTCGATACAGCCAAAGCCGACCCGACCGGGAGCTGGACCCTGTTGCCCGCCGATTTCGCAATCATCGGACGCCGAATTGGCGAAATGGGACTGCCGACGCTGGTTGTTCAGGAAGGCGGTTACCTGACCCGCACACTCGGCCAGAACGCACGCGCATTTTTCGAAGGGCTGTGGCAAGGGCATCAGGTTCGCGCGACGACATCCGCGCCAAGCTCGGCAGCGAATTCCCCGTCTCGCAGCGGCGCTGCCAAAGCGACACGGCAGTGACGATTTCCTGAATGCAACCGTCGGTCACGCTCATTTACCACGAAAAATGATGCACCATATACGGGCGCTAGCTGTCGAGGCGCGCCGTTCCCAGCTTCCAGCGGCCAAGCCGATGCAAACCGACCAACAGAATTTGTGCGCTCATAGCCCGTGCACCTGCACAGTGCCCGATGAGGGCGATTTTTGCAGCGCCCACTGCAAACACGCGGCGAGCGTGCCCGATGAACATTGCGAGGAAATCTGCACCTGTGGCCACAAGCATTGCCGCGATCACTGAAAGACGGCGGATGCGTACGCGCTGTCCAGCTAGCCTCACCGTGCTGTTCGGATTGCTGCTCGCGACCGGAACGGCAACTGCTGCACCGAAGCGCATCGCCGATATCCTCGCGGCACAAAAGACCAATCCGATTGCGCTGATCACCGCCGGGCATACTTACATCAACGTTGCGATCGCCGATGTCGGGCAGGATTATTTCTGTGTCAAGAAGGTCGCTGCTGGACTTGATCCAGCGGTCGATCGTTGTTTTCCTTTTACCGCGATCGAATGGTTTGTTGGCCCGCAAAACGAAGGCGACCTGTTCACGATTTCGGTAATCGCGCCTTCACCTGCGTTACCACCACCGCCTCTGGAAGCGACCGAGCCGAGCGAACCCGACAACGCGGTCGAGACCTATCGACCCGCGCAATAGCGCTGCCGCAACGGAGCATCGTCCGCTGTAGCGTCACGCCCGGACCGACGTGACCATCAATCAGTTGGTGCAGACGCGATAGCACGGCTCGTAGCGCGTGCCCGGCAGCTTCATGCGCTGCTGGTCAACGAAGCTCGCGAGCAAGGTATCGAGCGCAGCCATCACATCGCGATCGCCGTCGATCTTGAACGGGCCTTCGCGCTCGATCGCGCCCATACCTTCCTCCTTGACGTTGCCCGCGACGATGCCGGAAAACGCGCGTCGCAGATCGGCTGCAAAGCGATGCCGTGGTTGGTCGCGATGCAGGTTCAAAGCCGCCATCGCGGCGTGAGTCGGACGGAACGGCATCTGGAAATCCTGCTCGATGCGCAACGCCCAATTGAAGAAGAACGCGTCCTTGGTTTCCAGCCGGTTGATGCGCACGCGTTCTATGCCCTTGTGCATCTGCCGCGCGACCGCTACGGGATCGTCGATGATGATCTGATAGCGCTCTGCAACGTCGTCGCCAAGGGTCAGGCGCAGAAACCGATCGATCTGTTCAAAATAGGCGGCCGTTTGCGACGGCCCGGTGAAGATCAGCGGGAACGGCATGCCCGCATTGTCCGGATGCAGCAGGATGCCGAGCAGGTAGAAAATCTCCTCGGCGGTACCGACGCCACCCGGAAAGACGATGATTCCGTGCGCAATGCGGACGAATGCCTCCAGACGTTTTTCGATGTCCGGCATGATGAGCAAATTGTTGACGATCGCGTTCGGCGATTCCGCCGCGATGATGCCGGGCTCGGTGATGCCGATATACCGATTGCCCTTGCGGCGCTGCTTGACGTGCCCAAGCGATGCGCCCTTCATCGGCCCCTTCATCGCGCCGGGGCCGCAGCCGGTGCAGATGTCGAATGCACGCAGGCCGAGTTCGTAACCAACCTTCTTGGAATAGTCGTATTCGTCACGCGAGATCGAATGCCCACCCCAACAAACGATAAGATTCGGGTCGACATTCGGACGCAACACGCGCGCGTTGCGGAGGATGTCGAACACCGCTTCGGTAAGGCCGGCTGAGTCGGACAGATCGAACCGCCCTGCCTCGATCTGGGTCGAAACGTAGACGATATCGCGCAGCACGGCGTACAGCAGTTCGTTGACGCCGCGAATGATGCGACCATCGACAAAAGCCTCGGCCGGCGCGTTGATCAGATCGAGGCGAATACCGCGATCCTGCTGCAAGGCCTGGATGTCAAAATCCGGATAGCGATCGAGTACCGCGCGCGGATCATCGCTGACATCGCCCTGGGTGAGCACGGCCAGTGCGCAGCGGCGCAACAGCGCGTGCAGACCGCCGGTGCTGGCATCGCTCAATCGCGCGATTTCACGTCGGGAGAGGATGTCGAGTCCAGCTGCTGGCGCAAGCAGGGCACTGACGGTTGCGGGTTTTCCGGGCATCGAATTCATCGGGCTATCCTAAACGATCGGGAGTGCTTTCCGCCGCTTGCATGATGCACAGCGGTCGTATGGGTACGTGATCATCATGGTCCGGAAAACAAAAAGCCGGCACAAGGCCGGCTTTCTGGTTGTTGCAATGATGAAGCCGCTTCAGAACGTATAGCGCAAGGTCACCAGCACCGACCAGCGCGATTGGGCCTGATCGTCCTGTTTGGTGTTCCGGTAGCTGCTCGGATTGGTCAGGTTGTACACGTACTTGCCGGTTGCCGGATCGATACCTGCGAAATTGGCAAGCGAGCGGTTGTACGGGAAGTTCGGGTTGTAGATCTGACCCCAGTTCTTGTTGATCATGTTGCCGACATTGAAAATGTCGAAGCGGATTTCACCCTTGTTGCCCTTGAACAGGCCAGGGATTTCCTGACGCAGGCTCAGGTCGACCTGGTTGATCCACGGCGATGTCGACCCGTTACGGGAAACAACGCCACCGCGATGATCGCGAAGATATTCGTTGCCATCGATCGCTGCGTAGAACTGATCGATTTGCGCCTGTGAGGTACCCGTCGTGAACAACACATCGCCGACATTCGGCACATAGAACACGTCATTGCCGCGGATACCGTCACCGTTGGCGTCATTGCCGAATGTCCACGTATAGGGCTGGCCGGTATAACCGTTGTAGACGCCTGAAACACTCGTCACGTAGTCGCTGAAGAAGCGATGCTGCCAGGTCAACGACGTCAGCAGACGCGCCTTGATGTCGTAGTTCGAGCGACTTGCGACCTCGGCGTTCGGGTTATACGAAATGCTATTGCTGTAGTTGCTGAAAGCCTGACTCGAGGTACCGGCGTTGACCTCGGTCGCCCGCCCGAATGTCAGCGACGTGGTGCCGAACCAGGTGTCGTTATACGACTTCTGCAATGACAGTGTCAGGTAGTTCGCCTCGCCCTTGCCGGTGTTGGTCAAATAGGTCGACGCTCCACCGAAGGCAGGGTTCGAACCGAAACGCTGATTGCTTGTGTATCCGCTCGGATTGTTCGCAGCAACCGGAAGGCCGTTGCTGCCGATCCACAATGCCGGATTCGTGCTGCCCCAGTAGTTGATGCGACCGTCTGGCAGCGTGCCATGGCCAGGGCCGAGGTTGATTGCCTGATAGCGAATTGCGTCGATCACGCCGACATGGGCAAATTCCGCCGACGCAACGATTCCGGCCCAAGGCAGCTCGCGATCGAATCCAAGGCTGATCTTCAACGCAGTCGGCAACTTCAGATTGGGATCGATGGTGTCAACCGTTTGCTGCGGATTTCCGCCCGCGCCGCTCGGCGGCTGCTGGTTGAACGGATCGGGATTGAAGCAGCAACCCGTGCCGGCCGAAAACGTCTGCAGAGTCAGACCATTGTTGGTAAACGGATTGCCCTGCCATACGCCCGGCGTAACCCCTTCGGTAATGCCGATGCCGCCGCGCAGCTGGGTCTTGTAGTTGGTATCGAAGGTGTAGTTGAACGACACGCGAGGCTCGAAGACGCCATTGCCATCAATCGAGCCCTGGTTCGAATAGCCGAATGCGCTCTGGAATGAGGCGTTGAAGGGTGGCTGTCCGCCAATCTGCGGAACGTCGTAGCGCAAGCCGTACTGCAACGACAGCTCCGGCGTGACCTGCCAGGTGTCCTGCACGAAGACGCCGAGCTGGGTCAGGGTGAAATTCGCCGCGATACTGTTGATATCGCCGTTGGTCGGCCGATAAAGGCTGTAGCTCGAAAAGTTGCCGGCAGCGAAGTCATCGATGCTGTTGAAGTTGTACGCGCCGAACTCGGTGCGGCCGAACAGGTTGAAGAATTGATCGCGCTGGTAATCCGCACCAGCCTTCACCGTGTGATCGCCGAGGAACCAGTTGCCGGCGAAGAATCCGTTCCAGGTTTTCACGCCGAGAATGTTGTAATGCCGGAACTGCTCTTCACCGAGATTGATCGAGGTGTTCGAATTGGTCGGTCCAAGCCGAATGTTCACCTGCGGCTGCTGGGCAAGAACCGTCGGAGTTGCATCGTAGGTCGAATACGACAGCGAGCCTTCGGTCGAAAATGTATCGCTCCAGTCATCGTACAAATTCAGCACGTAGCTCTTGAGGTCGCGCGACTGGGTATACCAGTAGCTCGATAGCGACAGCGAGCTGGAAGTGAACCCGCCGAGGATCGGCTGCTCGCTCTTGGTGCGGTTGTAGCGAAAGCTGGCGCGGTGGCCATCAGCGATGTTCCAGTCGAGCTTGCCGAGATACAGCTTGCTGTCCTGATTTGCATCGGTAGCGTTCAACCCGCCCGGAGTCAGACCGTAGCCGCTGGCGATGTTGATGATGCGATCGAGATCGGACTGGCCGATATTGACGATGTTGCCACGTCCCGAACCGATCGGACCGAAATCAGGAGCTGGCGCGAGTGTCTTCGATTCCTCGTAGCTCAGGAAGAAGAACAACGTGTCCTTGACGATCGGCCCACCCAGCGTTGCGCCATAGGTCTTCTTCGCGGTATAGCCGGCAAAGGTGCTCGGCTCGTCGCTGGTCAGATCCTTCGCATTGGTATAGGCGTAATAGGCATCGCCGTGGAAATCGTTGGTGCCCGACTTGGTGACGATATTGATGTTTGCGCCGATCGCGCGCTTGTTGGTCACATCAAGGTTGGCAGTCGAGATGTTGTATTCCTCGATCGCGTCGAACGACAGCGGCTGGTTCAACGCCGGCAGGCCATTCGGCTCCAGACCGAACGAATCGTTGGTCGGTACGCCGTCAATTGTGATGTTGTTGTAACGGCTGTTCTGGCCAAGTGCCGAGATCTCGCCGCGACCCTTGTTGGTCAGATTGATATTCGGATCGAGACGGGCGATATCCTGGATCGAGCGACCTGCGTTCGGAAGCACTTTCAACTCGCGACTCGACACATTGGTGCTCAGCCCCTTGTTATCGGACTGGAAGATCGCCCCCGGAGAAGCCGCTGTCACAACGATGCCTTCCAGCTCGGTCGCGCTCGGAGCCACAGTGAGGTTCAGGGTCGTATCTTCGGCGAGCTTCAGATAGACATCATCCTGCGAACCTTTTTCGCCCGCCGCATCGGATGCACTGACCGCAAAGGGTCCACCAACGCGCAGGCCCTGCGCGGAATAGCGACCGGAAGCATCGGTGGTCACGGTTTGAGTCGTGCCCGATGGCACGTGCTTGATCGCGACGGTAGCGCCAGCCACCGGCTTGCCGCCGGCATCGACGATGCGCCCGCTAATTGATGAGGAAGTGTTTTGAGCCTGCGCTGCGGACATTGCCAACAGCAGAGAAAACGCAAGCGGGAGCAGCCTGAAATTCGGTCGATTGATCATCTTGTATGTCCTTGGAAGATCTCGGTGCGGGTCGAGGTGACAGCATGCTCGTACAAATCCCCGCGCTGGCCTGGCGCCAATCTGGACGCCGCACTCACGCGCATGGGTTCCCCGGAGCCTGCCCAGTCGGCGCGCTTGGCACCGGCTGAGGATGGGCAGTCTAGCAGCGCATAATGACGAAAATGTAACAAGTTGGTGGCAGCGGATTTTTTCCCTACCTGCCGCGCGGATGCGCTCAAAAAAGCGACTTCACGTACGACTGATCGATCAGCATCGTGCGGAACCGGGGTGACGCCGCGAAGATCATATCGCTGTCACAGTTCGCCGATAGGCTGTCCGCCCGAACGATCGAATCCGATCGCTGCGGACTGCGCCACGATGTCTTTGTCCAACCTGCGCGACACGATCGACCAGAAGATATTCGACGCCATCTATTCGCGCAGCCTGGTTTACAACACGTGTTGGGAAGATCCCGCGGTCGATCGTCAGGCGCTGGCGCTGACCGCCGACGACACCGTTCTGGTCATCACCAGCGCCGGTTGCAATGTGCTCGACTACGCACTGCTTGGGCCGCGCCGCATTCATGCGGTCGATGCCAATCCGCGCCAGACAGCGTTGCTGGAGATGAAAATGGCCGGCATTCGTCGGCTCGATTTCGACGACTACTTCGCGATGTTTGGCGACGGTTACCACGCGCACTTTGGCGAGTTGTACCGCGAAACTCTGCGCGGCGAGCTGTCCGCGTTCGCACGCACGTGGTGGGACGCTCGCCAACATTGGTTCAGCAGTCCGCGCGGCAGTTTCTATTTCCACGGCTTGTCAGGACTGGTTGCGCGCGGAATGCGCGCGTGGCTGGCGACGCGACCACGCCTGCGCGAGGCGGTGACCGACTTGTTCGATGCCGAGTCCATCGACGGTCAGCGTGCGATCTATGACGAGCGCGTTGCGCCGTTGCTGTGGAGCCGCACTGTCAACTGGGCTATCTCGCGTCAGTTGGTGATGAGCCTGCTTGGGGTTCCGCATCCACAACGTCGACTGGTCGAGGCGCAGCACGCTGGCGGAGTCGCCGGGTTCATCCGCGAGGCCGTGCAATACGTGTTCCGGCAACTGCCGCTGGCCGACAATTATTTCTGGCGCGTCTACGTCAGCGGTCGCTATGCGCGCGATTGCTGCCCGGAATATCTCAAACGCGAGAATTTCGAGCGACTCAAGGCCGGATTGATCGATTGCATCGAGCCGCATACGACCACGGTAACCGGATTCCTGTCCCGACACGCCGAACCCATTTCGCGGTTCGTTCTGCTGGATCACATGGACTGGATGAGCAGTTGCCAACCGGCGGCGCTGGTCGAGGAATGGGAAGCGATTCTTGCGCATGCGACGCCGCGCGCGCGCATCCTGCTGCGCAGCGCGCATGCGCGGCCCGCGTATCTCGACGAGGTCCTGATCGGCTCGCAACGCCAGCACTTGCGCGATGTACTCACATTTCGCGATGCCTTTGCCGAGACGCTGCAGCCGAAGGATCGCGTACACACCTATGCCGGTTTCGTGATCGCCGATGTCGCGGCTTGACGCGCTCCGCGCCGATGTCGACGTGCTGCGCCAGATGGCACGTGGCATGCCGCGCAAATCCGCTACGCACGCCGAACGCCTGACCGAGTTCTACGCGCCGCAAGCCAAGCACTACGATCGTTTTCGCGAGAAGCTGCTGCACGGTCGCGCCGAACTGATCGCTTCGCTCACTATTCCGGATGGTGCGCACATCGTCGAACTTGGCGGAGGCACAGGTCGCACC
>JBDTOS010000068.1:0-10616 GCA_039933095.1 Dokdonella sp. | reverse complement strand
GACTCGAACCCCCACGCTTTTAAGGGCGGCGGATTTTGAGTCCGCTGCGTCTACCAATTCCGCCACTTCGGCTGGCTGTTCCGCGCAAAACGTGACTCTGCTCTGTGGGGTAGCGTTTCGCGGGGCGTGAAGTATAGGGCAAGCGTCGCGATTCGTCCGCACTATCTGGCGAGATCGATGCACACGATGCAATGACACTGAGGTTTGCGTTCACGCAAACCGGATCGGCCAGACTCAGTGCGTGCGATCAAGCGAGAGCTGGCGCTCGTCGCGTCCGTACCAGCCATCGCCAGCGCTCTGAAACACCGAGCAGCAGGTCATCGGGCCGCGATAAATGTGTACGCTGACGGCGACTGCATCGCGGCTCGGGTTGCGAATCGTGTGGTACTCGTGCGGCGGGATCAGGCTGCCGGCCGACCCGGCTCCAGCCTGCATGGTGCCGCGCGACTCGAAGCGGAACTTGCCATCGTGCTGCTCGAGCAGTTCGTACGTGGTGATCTCGATTGCGCCGTGCCAGACGCCTTCGACGCACCACATACCAGCGTGATCGTGGATCGGCGTGCCTTGACCTGGGCCCCAGGTCATCGCGATGACGCTGTAACCGTGCTTGTCGCTGCGATACAGCTCGCGCCGTGCATAGCGGTTTTCGGCCATTTCGAAGACGCAATCGGGTAGCTTGATCTCCGGGTCGCGGATCATCTGACACAGCGCGTCGCGCAGTTCATTGGTGATTTCTTTTTCGCAGTCGTGGCAGACCGCAGAATCGAGCGTCGCAAACAACCGCTGCGCGCCGGGAAAATCGAGAGCCAGCATGGTCTCTCCAACAAAAG
Source organism: Dokdonella sp. (assembly GCA_039933095.1). GTDB lineage: Bacteria > Pseudomonadota > Gammaproteobacteria > Xanthomonadales > Rhodanobacteraceae > Dokdonella. The sequence continues at coordinate 9,786 of JBDTOS010000068.1, read as the reverse complement.
AGTGTGCCGCACAGTTTACATCCCGGCGAGAAAGCCTGCGATGGCTCTGCCGAAGCGTGGGATGTCGACGAGAAACGCATCGTGCCCCTGCGGACTGTCGAGTGCGAGTAGGTCTGAGTCGATCCCGGCCGTCCGCAACCCCTCGCAAATCTCCTCCTGCTGCGACAATGGAAACAGGATATCGGTACTGACGCCGATCACCAGGACGCGTTCCACATCAATGCGGGCAAGGTTCTCGCGCACGCTGCCACCGTGGTCGGCGATATCGAACCAGTCGCTGGCGCGCGACAGGTAAAGGTAACTGTTGGGATCGAAACTGCGCACGAACTTGCGCGCATGGCCGATCAGGTACGACTCGACCTGGAATTCGGCCGCGAAGGGTTCCTCGTCGCGTTCATCGGAATCGAGTCGAATGCGGGCGAAACGACCCACCCATTCCATCGCCGAGCGATAGGTGATCACGCCGAGCTTGCGCGCGATCGACATGCCGGCTTCGGGATAGTTGTCGTCGTCGTAGCGGCCTTCGTTCCACTTCGGATCAAGCCGGATCGCCTCGCGCTGCAACGAGCGGATCGCGATCGCGAACGGTTGCGCTTGCGCCGCCGTCGAGATGCTGATGTGGCCGCGCGCGCTGTGCGGATGTTGCAGCAGGTAGGCGAGTGCGGTCATGCCGCCCATCGAGTTTCCGATCAGGCAGGCAAGTTTTTCGATGCCGAGACCGCACACAAGCTCGAAGCTCGAATTGGCAGCGTCTTCGAGCGTCAACGCCGGGAAGTCGAGACGATACATTTCGCCCGTTGCCGGATCGAGCGATGCCGGTCCGGTCGATCCCTTGCAGCTGCCGAGCGTGTTCGCACAGATCACGAACCAGCGATCGGTATCGATGTATTTGCCCGGTCCGATCATGTCTTCCCACCAGCCGGTTGTCGGATCGGCGGAATTCGACGCAGCGTGGGCGCTCGGCGAGAGGCCGGTCAGAATCAGGATCGCGTTGTCGCGTTCGCCGTTCAGCGATCCCCATGTTTCGTACGCGAGACGCGCTCCTTCAAGCGCGCCGCCGCGCTTCATGCGAAACGGCGAAGACAAATCGAAATAGCGGCGAGCGTCGCTCATGCGGATATTTTTGTGCTGATGGCGCTATGGCCCAAGCTGGCGACTGTAACTTGCTGTGCAAGGCAATCCAAGTTGGCAGCGGCAATTGTCTTCACCGTGCTGGAAGTGTTGAAAATTCCCTTGCGTCGAATTCGCAACAATCAATCGTCGCTGCTATCGGCAAAGCGGTAGCCAACGCCAATCTCGGTCAGCAGGACTTGCGGCTGCGCGGGATCCGCCTCGATTTTCTGCCGCAGTGTGCGCATGTAGATACGCAGGTATTGAGGCGATTCGACATGCGCAGCGCCCCAGACTTCGCGCAGCAATTGGCGGTGCGTCATGACCTTGCCGCGATGGCGCGCCAGAGTGGTCAGCAAATCGTATTCGGTCGGAGTCAGATGGATGTCCACGCCATCGCGCGACACGCGCCGTGCCGCGATGTCGATCAGCAGCGTGCCGTTCTCGATGCGCGAGGTACTGTCACCATTGTCTTGTTCTGCACGATGACGCAGTGCCACGCGCAGCCGCGCCAGCAGTTCGCCGATGCTGAACGGTTTGGTCAGATAGTCGTCGGCACCGAGGTCAAGGGCAGCCACCTTGTCGCTCTCGCGATCCCGCGCGGACAACACCAGGATGGGTCGCCGATACCATTCGCGCGCGCGGCGGATCACTTCGAGGCCGGAAATATCCGGCAGGCCCAGATCGACGATCATCACATCGGGTTGATTCAATGCCGCCAGCCTGAGCCCTTCATTACCGCTTCCGGCGATGCTGAGTTGGTGGCCTTGCGCATCGAGTGCGGTGGCAAGAAAGCGCTGAATCTGCGGGTCATCCTCGATCAGCAGCAAATGGGCGCGAGCCTTGTTCATGCCGCACGCATTTCCGGCACCGAAAGGGGCAGGCTGAAGCGAAACTCGGCACCGCCATCGGTGGCATTTTGCGCGGTGATCGTGCCGCCGTGCGCCTCGATAATGGCCTTGCAAATCGTCAAGCCCAGACCGAAGCCGCCCTGGGCGCCCTCTACGCGTGCGCGATGGAATTTCTCGAATACGCGCGTTTCCTCGTTGGCCGCGAGTCCCGGGCCGTGGTCGCGTACGCTGACGACCAGACTGCCCGCCTCGGCGCGGGCGCGTATATCGATCGGCGTTGTGGTCGGTGTATGCCGGATCGCGTTCTCGATCAAGTTGGTCAGTACCTGCTCGATCATTACCTCGTCGCATGGAACCAGCGGCAGATCACGGGCAACATCCACGGCAAGCTTTCGATCCGCTAGCGCGCCGCGAAGTCGGGTGAGAACGGCACCGATGATTTCCTCCGGCGGCAACCACGCACGCTTCAGACTGAAATTCCCGGAATTCAGCCGGGTCAGCTCGAGCAGGTTGCCGATCAGCCGATTCATGCGCCGCGCTTCACCGAGCAGAAGATCGAGCAGGCCTTCCTGCTGCGCCGTGCCGAGCCGGCCGGGCGCGCTATCGCGGAGCGTCGATGCCGCACCAATGATTGATGCCAACGGCGTGCGGAAGTCGTGCGAGATTGCGCTCAGCAACACGTTCCGCAGACGTTCCGATTCGGCTTGAAGACCGGCAGTGTGGGCTGACTCGGCGAGTTGCACACGCTCCATTGCCAGTGCCGTCTGGTTGACCATCGCGTCGAGCAACTGCATCTGTTCGGGTATATCGAGTTGACGGCGTTCGCGCGGGCGCAAGCCGAGTACGCTGATGCATCGCGGCGGCGCATTCAATGGCAAAAAGATTGCGTCGGCGCTGGCAAGCGTGTCGGTCGTCATTCCGGCAGGTTGTCGATGATCGTAGGACCATTGGGCAATGCCGAGATCATTGCCGGGTACCGGATAGCGAACCTGGTTGCGCGTGGACAGACCGCGATCGCAGAAACTCTCGGGATCCTGAATTCGACCGTCAGCGTCGGGAAACAGGACCGTCGCTTCGCCGTCGAACGCGACCAGGACATGCTGACGCAGGATCGCGGCCAATTCGGTGAGATCGCGCGCGCGCGACAATTCGCGACTGATCGAATACAACTCCGATGCGCGGCGTTCGCGATGGCGCGCAACCGTTGTCTGGCGACGCCCGCGCGCCATCAGGCTGCTGATGATGAATGCTGTTGCCAGCATTCCGCCGAACGTGATCACGTATTCCGTATCGGAAACGGCAAACGAAAGGTATGGTGGTACGAACAGAAAATCGAACAAGCCAACACTGAGGACGGCGGCAACGGTCGACGGTCCGCGACCAAATCGCATCGCGACCAGCACGGTTCCGAGCAGATACAGCATCACCAGGTTGGTCGGCTGCAACTGGTGCCGCAACGCCAGACATGCCAGGGTCGTGAACAGAATGACGGCGATACCCTTGATGTACGCCGGCCAACGGCTGCTGCGCGGCACGCGCCGCGGCGACTGCGGACTGCTGTCGTCGCCCTCGGCGGTGATCACATAGACATCGATTGCGCCGCTTTCGCGGATCACTTGATCAACGAGGGACGAACGCAGCCGGTCGTACCAGCGATTGCGCAGTGGTTTGCCGACGATGATGCGACCGACATTGCGTTGCGCAGCGAATGCAAGCAACTCTGCAGCAACGGACTCGCCGCCGAGATTCGCGGTCTCAGCACCGAGGCGATCGGCGAGTTTCAGGCTGCGCAGAACACGGTCGCGGGCGGCCTGTGGCAACCTAGTCAGCGCGGGTGTTTCGACATAAACGGCGAACCACTGTGCGTGCAACGCAGAAGCAATGCGTCGCGCCGTGCGCACCAGACGCGTCGACAGTGCATCCGGGCCGATGCAGACCAGCAAGCGCTCACCCGACGGCCAGTTTTTGCGGATCGCATGCGCGTCGCGATATTCGCGCATTGCTGCGTCGACGCGGTCGGCCGTTGCCCGCAGCGCAAGCTGGCGCAATGCAATGAGATTGCCTTTTCGAAAGAATCCTTCGCTTGCTTGCCGTGCCCGTTCGGGCACGTAAACCTTGCCTTCGCGCAGGCGTTCCAACAAGTCATCCGGCGGCAGATCGACCAACTCGACTTCGTCGGCGCTGTCGAAAACATGGTCCGGCACCGTCTCGCGCACGCGCACCCCGGTGATTTGGGCGACCACATCGTTGAGGCTCTCCAGATGCTGGATGTTGACGGTGGTATAGACGTCGATCCCGGCATCAAGCAGTTCCTCGATGTCCATCCAGCGTTGTGGATGCCGAGCCCCGACATGATTGCTGTGCGCTAGCTCGTCGACCAGGAGAACTTGCGGTCGGCGTCCGAGCGCGGCATCGAGGTCGAACTCGGTCAGGTTGACCCCACGGTGCTCGAACGATTGCCGCGCGAGGATTTCGAGGCCTTCCAGCAGCGCCTCGGTTTCGCGTCGTCCATGCAGTTCGACATAGCCGACCACGATATCGACGCCTGCGGCGGCTTCCCTGCGCGCCGCTTCCAGCATTGCGTAGCTCTTGCCGACCCCAGCGCTGGCGCCGAGGAAAATCTTCAGGCGACCCCGATTCGCGCGCAGCTGTTCGCTCTGCACGCGGGCAAGCAGGGCGTCAGGATCGGGGCGCTGTTCTGAAGCGGGAACTGGCATTACGACGAGTACTCGCGGGTGTCACCATCATGCGGCAAACGCAGCGGCAGGAAAACTGCGCTGGATTGGCGAGGAAATCGTCGACTCGGAGGCCACACCTTCAAGGCGCTCCCCTCAAGAAAATGGCCGGAATCACAGCACGCCAGGTATCAATCGCGTCCGTCGAGCGATAGATTGAGTTTCAGCACGTTTACACGAGGCTCGCCGAGCACTCCGAGCTGACGTTTTTCGGTGGCCTGATCGACCAACGCAAGCACGCGTTCGCGCGACAGATTGCGAACGCGCGCGATCCGCTCGATCTGATAGTTCGCCGCCGCAGGCGAGATGTGCGGATCAAGGCCACTTGCGGATGCGGTGACGAGATCCACCGGCACTGGCGAACCGTTGCCCGGGTCGGCCGCGCGCAATAGATCAATTCGTTGTTTTACTGCGTCAGTCAACGCCGGATTGGTCGGACCGAGATTGGATCCGCTCGACGCCGCGCTGTTGTCCGCGAACGGTGCGGTCGCCGACGGTCGGCTCCAGAAGTACTTCGGATCGGAGAACGCCTGGCCGATCAGCTCGGATCCGGCGACGTTGCCGCCGTGTTCGATCAAGCTGCCGTTCGCGGTGCGTGCAAACAGCGTCTGCGCGATGCCGGTGACAAGCAGCGGGTAAGCGATACCGGTCACTACCGTCATGACGACCAGCAAGGTAAGGGATTGGCGAATGAGTCTGCCCATGACGATCTCCACGATCAGAAGTTGCCCTGCAACATGAGGAAGCGGCGCGTGCCACCGACATTGCGGCTGTCGTTACTGTCGTTGAAGTTCGCGGTATGCGCATAGAACGATGGGTTGTCCGCGTAGGTCATGCCAAGGCTGGCCGACCAATGCTGCGCAAACTGGTATTTCAGGGTGGCGCCGAAATCGCTGTAGTCGGGACTTTCCGCGCCGTTCGCGAGTGGTGTCGCAAGCCGCGTCGTGATGTCGGTTCGTCCAGCGTGCAGAGCGACGCTCCATTGCGCGTTGATCGGTAGCGTCGCATCGAGTTGCAGATAGCCGGTGCCTTTGGAATCGCCGCGATAACCTTGCTCCACATCGATGGCGAAGTAATCGGTCAGCGACCGCGAATACTTTACGGTCAGCCATTTCCAGCTCAGCGCCGCGTTCGCTTCGAGCGTGTCGAACGAGCGGGATGCGAGGCCGGCATCATCGAGATTGCCGTGCGGGTACATGTAGCCGTAAAGACCGGCGCGCCATGACCAATCGTCGTTGATCGCGGTGCCGTAGTTCGCGTACAAATCGAGTTCGAGTGCCGCGCCGGGATAGCTTTTGTCGCTGATGCTGGATGCCCAGAATCCGGCGGCGAAGCCGTCCTTCATCGTCAGATCGCCACCGCCCTGGATCGCCGGACCGTCCCAACTTTGGGTCAGACCGCGAAACATGTAGTCGGATTCGACGGCGATGTTTGCGGTCGTCGAATAGTCGGCATCGTTGGCCGCCTGGGCCAGCGCCGTGCCGGCGACAGCAAGCGTGGTCATCAGCAGGGTGGCGCAAATCAGTTTGTTGCTCACGAAGCTCTCCTTCAGGCCAGCGCACACGCAACCAGCAACAGGTCGATCAACTTGATGCCGATAAACGGCACCAGCAGTCCACTAAGGCCGTAGACCAGCAGGTTGCGGCGTAGCAGTTCACCGGCGCCGACGGCGCGGTAGCGCACACCTTTCAGCGCAAGTGGAATCAGGACGACAATGATCAGCGCGTTGAAAATCACAGCCGACAAGATGGCGCTCTGCGGCGTCGCCAGATGCATCACGTTGAGCGAATTCAGCGCCGGATAGGTCGCGGCGAACGCGGCCGGGATGATCGCGAAATACTTTGCGACATCATTGGAAATCGAGAACGTGGTCAGCGCGCCACGCGTGATCAGCAATTGCTTACCGATTTCGACCACCTCGATGAGCTTGGTCGGATTGGAATCGAGGTCAACCATGTTGCCGGCCTCCTTCGCGGCCTGAGTACCGCTGTTCATCGCGACTGCGACATCGGCCTGGGCCAGTGCCGGCGCATCGTTGGTGCCATCGCCGCACATCGCGACGAGACGACCCTCGGCCTGAATGTCACGGATCAGCTTGAGCTTTGCTTCCGGTGTTGCCTCGGCGAGATAGTCGTCGACCCCGGCCTCGGCTGCGATCGACGCCGCTGTCAGCGGATTGTCGCCGGTGATCATGATTGTGCGGATGCCCATTTGCCGCAGTTCGGCGAAGCGCTCGCGAATGCCGCCCTTGACGATGTCCTTCAATTCGATCACACCGAGTGCTCGTGCCCCCTCGCTGACGACCAGTGGCGTGCCGCCCTTGCGTGCAATGTCCTCGGCGCTCTTGATCACGGCCGCCGGCAGCACGCCGCCGAGCGAAGCCAGATGATTGCGCACCGCATCGAGCGCACCCTTGCGGATCATCCGACCGTGTAAGTCGACGCCGCTCATGCGTGTGTTGGCCGAGAACGGCACGAAGCGCGCATCCAGCTCATTGAGTGCGCGCTCCCGCAGGCCATATTTTTCCTTGGCCAATACGACGATGCTTCGTCCCTCCGGTGTTTCGTCGGCGAGCGATGCGAGCTGCGCAGCATCTGCCAGCGCATTCGCGTCGACGCCCGGCGCAGTGTGGAACTGAACGGCCTGACGATTGCCAAGCGTGATGGTGCCGGTCTTGTCGAGCAGCAGTACATCGACATCGCCCGCAGCCTCGACCGCGCGCCCGGACATCGCGATCACATTGGCCTGGATCATGCGATCCATGCCGGCGATACCGATGGCCGACAACAGGCCGCCGATCGTCGTCGGAATCAGACAGACCAGCAGCGCGACCAGCACGGTAATCGTCACCGGCGCGCCGTGGCCGGAACTTTGCACGGCATACAGCGAGTAAGGCAGCAGGGTCGCGCAGGCGAGCAGGAAGATCAGGCTGAATTTTGCGAGCAGAATGGTCAGGGCTATCTCGTTCGGTGTCTTGCGGCGGCTGGCACCTTCGACCATCGCGATCATGCGATCGAGGAAACTCTCGCCGGGATTGCTGGCGATACGCACGACCAGCCAATCCGACAGCACGCGCGTGCCGCCGGTCACCGAGCTGCGATCGCCGCCGGATTCGCGAATTACCGGTGCCGATTCGCCGGTGACTGCGCTTTCATCGACTGAAGCGGCGCCGTCGATCACATCGCCATCGCCCGGAACGATATCGCCGGCCTCGATCAGGATATGGTCGCCAAGTCGCAAGTCGTTCGCCGAGACTAAAACGACGGCTGAGTCGCGCTGCGCCGCTCCGAGCTTTTTCGCGGTCACGTCGCGCCGCGCGCCGCGCAGTGCCTGCGCCTGCGCCTTGCCGCGACCTTCGGCGATCGCCTCGGCAAAATTGGCGAACAGCAGGGTGAACCACAGCCATAGGCTCACCGAAAAGATGAAACCGGTTGGCGCTTCGCCATGTCCAGTCAGAGCCTGCAGCCAGAGTCCGGTGGTCAGCACGCTGCAGATGAACACAACGAACATCACCGGGTTGCGGAACTGCTGGCGCGGCGACAATTTGCGGAACGCATCCGCGATGGCAGGAGCCATCAGCCGCGTGCTGAATGCACTCGTACGTAGGGTTGTGGTGGTCATTTCAGTTGATCCGGATAGTGCCGTTCGCCGCACAGATTCGCGGGCAAATCGACATCAGTGTGCGAAAGCCGACAGGTATTCGGCGACAGGTCCGAGCGCGAGCGCCGGCAGAAAGGTCAGCGCGCCGATCACGATCACCGTGCTGGCGAGCAGCACGATGAACAAAGGTGAATGCGTCGGTAGCGTGCCCGCCGACACCGGTATCTGTTTTTTGGCAGCCAGCGAACCGGCGATGGCGAGCATGCCGATCGCCAACGGAAAGCGCGCCAGGAACATGCAGGTGCCGAGCAGCGTGTTCCAGAATGGCGTGTTTGTGGACAAACCGGCGAACGCACTGCCGTTGTTGTTCGATGCGGACGACAAGGCATACAGAATCTCGCTGAAGCCGTGCATGCCGGGATTCGAAATACCGGCGACCCCGGCCGGCGCGAGTACTGCCACCGCTGTGCCGACGACGACCAGCGCGCACGGAATCAGCACGACCAGGCTCGCCATCTTCATCTCGTAGGCTTCGATCTTCTTGCCGAGATATTCCGGAGTGCGGCCGACCATCAGGCCGGCGATGAACACGGCGACGACGGCAAACGCGAGTAACCCGTACAGGCCGCTGCCGACGCCGCCGAAGATCACTTCGCCGAGCTGGATCAGCCACAGCGGCACCATGCCGCCGAGCGGGGTGAACGAATCGTGCATTGCATTGACCGAACCGTTCGAGGCGGCGGTCGTCGCAGTCGCCCACAACGTCGAGTTGACGATGCCGAGGCGCACTTCCTTGCCTTCCATGTTGCCGCCGGCCTGCATCGACGACGCGTGCTGGTCGACGCTCAACGCAGTCAGTGCCGGATTGCCGTCTTGTTCTGCCGTCGTGCAGGCAAACAGCAGAGGCACGAAAATCACCAACATCGTCGCCAGCAGTGCCCAGCCCTGGCGGCGATCACCGACCATGCGGCCGAATGTGTAGCAGAGCGCCGCCGGAATCATCAGGACTGCGAGCACTTCCAGAAAGTTGCTCAGCGGCGTTGGGTTTTCGTACGGATGTGCCGAATTCGCGTTGTAATAACCGCCGCCATTGGTGCCAAGCTGCTTGATCGCGATCTGCGATGCCGCCGGGCCGAGTGGCAACTGCTGTTCGGTGACCAGTACCTCCCTGGAGATATTGTTGCCGGCGGCATCTTTTACCGTGTCGATCTGCGTCGTCGCCTGCAATAGCGGTACCGACTCATAGGGCTTGAAATTCTGTGGCACGCCCTGCGACACCAGCGCCAATGCGAGCAGCAGAGACAGCGGCAGGAGTACGTACAAAGTGCAGCGCGTCAGATCGACCCAGAAATTGCCGATCGTGTGCGACGACCGCCGGGTGAAGCCGCGGATCAGCGCGATCAGCACGGCGATACCGGTCGCGGCGGAAAGAAAATTCTGCACGCCGAGGCCGAGCATCTGGGTCAGATAGCTCATCGTCGACTCGCCGC
>JBDTOS010000067.1:0-10639 GCA_039933095.1 Dokdonella sp. | reverse complement strand
GGCCCGGTGCCGTTTCACTATCCGGCCGGTGACTATGCGCTCGATCTTGGCTTTCCGCAGGCTGCGGGTGTGCCGCCTATTGCAGGAGCACCTGCGCGATGAGCGCTGTGCGCAAACCGCCGTCGTTTTTCGCCGGTGCACTGGCCGAGGTCGGCGCGTGCGGACTGTTCCTGTTTGCGATCCTCGCCGCGATTCCGCGCAGCCTTCGCCACATCAAGGAAACCCTGCGCCAGATCTGGTTTGTCGGCGCGATGAGCCTGACCATCATCATGACGTGCGGCTTGTTCGTCGGCATGGTGCTCGCCTTGCAGCTTTACTACACGCTGTCGATTTTCGGCGGCACCAGTGCGCTCGGCACCGTCGTTGCGCTTTCACTGTTTCGCGAGCTCGGACCAGTCGTCACGGCCTTGCTGTTTGCCGGTCGCGCCGGCACCTCGATCACCGCCGAGATCGGGCTGATGCGTGCGACCGACCAGTTGTCGGCGATGGAAATGATGGCGGTCGACCCACTTGCCTACGTCGTCGCGCCGCGTTTCATTGCCGGCGTGATCGCGATGCCGCTGCTCGCCTGCGTATTCAACTCGCTCGGCATCTTCGGCGCGCACCTGATCGGCGTGAGCTGGCTCGGACTCGACAACGGCACGTTCTGGTCGAACATGACCTCCAGCGTTGATGTCTGGACCGACGTCATCAATGGCGTCTGGAAGAGCCTTGCATTCGGTGCGTTCGTGACCTTGATTGCGACGTATCAGGGCTATACCACGCCGCCGACCAGCGAAGGCGTCGCTTACGCAACCACGCGCACCGTAGTGTTTTCCTCGATCGTCATTCTGGCGGTCGATTTCGTGATGACCGCATTCCTGATGTGACCGGTTTGACTCAATAGGCATGACCATGATGCAACGAAGCTCCTACCAGATCGGCACCGGCCTGTTCATTCTGTTCGGATTCGCCGCGCTCGCGTATCTGGCGACGCAAACCACGAGTCTGGCGAATTTTCGCCAAGGCGACAGCTATACGCTCAAGGCGCGCTTCACCAATATAGGCCAGCTCAAACTCGGTGCGCCGGTGAAAGTGGCTGGCGTGCGGGTCGGCTCGGTGCGCTCGATTTCACTCGATCCGGTCAAACTCGATGCGCTCGTGCAGATCAGCGTCAACAAGACTTTCAACGAGCTGCCGGACGATTCGGCTGCGGCCGTGTTCACCAGCGGTTTACTGGGCGACCAGTACGTTGCGATCCAGCCGGGCGGTTCGCCGGACATGCTCAAGGATGGCGACGAGTTCATCCTCACCCAATCATCGATCCAGCTGGAAGACCTGATCGGCAAATTCCTCGCCAGTGGTGGACCTCCATCTTCGTCAGCGGCGAACAAGCCCGAGGCTGACGACGCGACCAAAAAGCCTGAATCGCCATCGACACCGTCAACTCCGTCCAATAGCAGCAAGCCATAAGGAACAGCCCAATGATTCGTACCATCGCAATGATCCTTGCGTTGAGCCTCGGCGCATTCGCGCTCGATGCGCACGCGCAGGCGACACCCGATCAGGTCGTGCAGGGCATCGCCGACGATCTTGGCAAAACCGTCGAAGGTCATCAGGCCGAACTGAAAAACGACAAGGAAAAATTGATCAAGTTGATCGACGGCATTTTCCTTCCGCATTTCGATGTCGACTACGCCGCGATCCTGGTGCTCGGTCAGTACGCCCGTGAGGCGACGCCGGAGCAGCGCTCGCGCTTTGCCAAGGCGTTCTACAACTCAATCGCGCATCGCTATGCCGAGGGATTGCTCAATTACACGCGCGGTCGCGTCCACGTGCTGCCATCGAAGGGTGAACTCAACGACAAGCGCAGCGTCGTGCGCACCCAGGTCGTGCTCGACGACGGCAAGCTGGTTGCCGTGGACTACGCGTTCCGCAAGACCCACGACGGAACGTGGAAGGCCTACGACGTCATCATCGAAGGCATTTCGTACATCACCAATTACCGCAACCAGGTTGCCGCCGAGATCAAGAAGACCAGCATCGATGCACTGATCCAGCGACTGGAGAGCCAGGGCGAAGACGCGCTGAAGACACTGGAAAAGGATCAGCAAGGCGGCTGATGAAAGCGCGCGAAAGTTCGGTCCAAAGTGTCGAACGCGATGGTGCCGAGGCGCGCGTCAGCGGTCGCATTGATTTCGCCAATGCGGCCGAATGGTTGCCGCGCGGGTCAACGCTGACAGCACCTTCTGCTCAACCCGTACGGGTCAATCTGTCCGGGTTGCGCGCCTCCGACAGCGCCGCCCTCGCCGTGCTGCTTGCGTGGTCGGCAGCGGCGCAAAAAGCCGGGACGCAATTGCGTTTCGATCAGATGCCGGACGACTTGCGCGCGCTGGCGCATTTGAGCGAAGTTGAATCATTGCTCGGAATTGGCGACGCGAGCTGACCTAGCTACACCGCATTGTTTCTCTCAACGCGAGAGTCGGCGCCAAGATTTGCAATTACGGCTGGATTCGCGATTACGGCTTGGCGGATTTGTCGCCCTGCTTCTCTTCGTACTCGCGCTGCTGCTCCAGCAACTGATCGACATCGATCTCATCGACACCCTGGACCTTGTCGATGTATTCGCGCGGTGGCTCACCGTTGTACAAGGCGTACAGGCGACGCTGCCGATAGGCGTCGCGATAGAACACGTAAGGATCGTAGACACCTTCGAGCAGACCCTCTGCCTCGATTCCGCTGGAACGCAAGGTAACCAGATACACAATGCTCGGATATTCCTGGGCGTGGTAGGCGAAGTCGTGGTTGCGCGCATAGGCGCTCATCGGGTCGAAGAAATAGCTGTCGACCGGAAGCCGGAACACATCGCGTCCTGAGGTCGAGCCGATCAATGGCAGTACCAGATAGGGTCCATCCGGCAGGCCCCACTTTGCCAGCGTGATGCCAAAATCGGTTTCATTGCGCGGCAGTTTCATTTCGCTGGCTGGATCGAAGAAGCCGGCGAAGCCCAACGTAGTGTTGATTGCGAAACGTCCAGTGTTGCGCAGGGCGAGTTTCGGCTCAGCCTGTAGCACATCGTTGGCGATCGTGATCGGCATGCGTACGTTGGCGAAAAAATTGCTCAGCAGGCGACGGATGTCCGGTGTCGTGACCTTGCGATAGACGACCGCTGCCGGACGGATCAAGGCCTTGTCGAGCGTATCGTTGAACGCATACACCTTGCGGTTGAAAGGCTCGAAACGATCGTCGGAGCGTGGGGGCGCCACGCTGCAACCGGCCAAGACCGCAGCAATCAGGAGTACCTGCACCGGCAGGCGCGTGTGAACCGGGAGGTTTGATCGAATCGAAAGACGCAACAATCGGGAGAATCCCTTCGTGATGGTGAGTGAGCTAGGAATCGAGGCTCGAAGCATCAACATTAGTCCGCAGAGTCTCGGCAAAGTGTGAAAGGCTAAGCGAAAAGGGCGGCGACGTACATGGTTGGGCGCAGGTCTCATGTGGGAACAGTTCAGGCTATTGCAATCAGCAGCGGGCAAGCGGGGATCGCAGGCTCTAGCAAGCTGATTTTTCCACATCGCAGTTTTTATTGCATAGCAACATCGCCCCCCGCTACAATGCGCACCATAACAGTTTGAATTAACTTCAATTTTGAGAGGAACATCGGCAATGGCGCGGATTACAGTCGAAGATTGTCTGCAAGTGGTGGATAACCGTTTTGAACTCGTGTTGACCGCGACCAAGCGCGCGCGCCAGTTGTCCAAGGGTGCCGAGCCGGTGATCGACGCCGGCACTGACAAAGTTACGGTAATTGCGCTGCGGGAAATCGCCGGAAGTCATATCAATCGCCAGATGATCGACGAGATCGACAAGCAGGCGCGTGCCAAGGCCGAGCGCGACGCGCTCGAATGGGCGGCGGCCGACATCGACGACGATCTCGGCAAGGGCGACGATCTGTAGAACGCCCATGACAATGTCGTGTTGAAGAAATCGTCCTTGCTCGTGTATTGAGCTGACCCCACTTCAATCACGACGACCAGCGCCTGCCGTAGTGCGACCATGACAGCAGCCGCGAACATTGCGACCCCCGCAGTTGATCGTTTTCAGGTATCGCTGGCTTCTCTCGATGCGCTCGAAAAGCGCCTGGCAGACTACCTGTCCGCCGAGCAGGTCGGCACCATTCGGCGTGCGTACGAAGCCGGTGCCGAAGCCCATGCCGGACAGTCGCGCAAGAGCGGCGAGCCATACATAACCCATCCGCTCGCGGTCGCCGCGATTCTTGCGGAACTTGGTCTCGACACCGACACCATAGTCGCAGCCATCCTGCACGACACGCTCGAAGATACCGAACTGACGCGCGAAGCGCTGACAGCCGAGTTCGGCGAAACCGTCACCGAACTGGTCGATGGCGTCACCAAGCTCGACAACGTGCATTTTCGCAGCCGTCAGGAGCAGGCTGCGGAGAGCTTCCGCAAGATGTTGCTGGCGATGGCGCGCGATCTGCGCGTGATCCTGATCAAGCTTGCTGATCGTCTGCACAACATGCGCACGCTCGGCGCGATGGAGCCACAATCGCGTCGCCGCATCGCGCGCGAGACGCTCGAAATCTACGCGCCAATTGCCCAGCGGCTCGGTATGAACAAGTTCAAATCCGAGTTGCAGGAGCTCGGATTTCGCGCACTTTACCCGGATCGCCATCGCATCATCGCCGCACGCATCCACAGCGCACTCGGCAGTCGCCGCGAATCGATGGGGCGGATCGAGAGCGAACTGCGCACGCGCCTCGAAAGCGAGCAGATCACGTGCCGTATCGTCAGCCGGATCAAGGAGCCGTACAGCGTCTACATGAAGATGCGCAACGAGCATCAGTCGTTCGCGCAAGTCATGGACGTCTATGGATTCCGCGTGATCGTTGCCAATGTAATGGAGTGCTACCACGCGCTTGGCAGTGCACATGGTTTGTACAAACCGATGGATGGACGCTTCCGAGATTTCATCGCAATTCCGAAAGCGAACGGCTACCAGTCCTTGCACACCGTGCTGTTCGGCCCGTTCGGTGCGCCGATCGAAATCCAGATTCGCAGCGAGGACATGGACAGCATCGCCGATCGCGGCATCGCCGCGCATTGGGTATACAAGACCGGCTCGGCGGCGGCGAACAGCGCGCAGAACCGTGCGCGTGAGTGGTTGTCGAGTTTGGCCAACGAGCAACACGGCACGCGCTCGTCGCTCGAATTCATCGAGAACGTCAAGGTCGATCTGTTTCCCGACGAGGTGTATCTGTTCACCCCGAAGGGCAGCATTCTTTCGTTGCCGCGTCACGCGACCGCACTCGATTTCGCCTATGCAGTGCACACCAATGTCGGCAACCATGCGGTCGCCGCGCGCATCGACGATCGCTTTGCGCCGCTGCGTACGCAACTGGTCAGTGGGCAGACCGTGGAGATCACCACCGCACCGTCGGCAGCGCCGAGTCCGCAGTGGCTGGAGTGGGTTGTATCGGGCAAGGCGCGCACCGCGATTCGTCATCACCTCAAGCGCCTGCAGCAGGAAGACGCGATCGATTTCGGCCATCGCATGCTCGATCGCGCACTCGATGCGCTTGGCGGATCGCTCGATGTCATTCGTCGCCCGGTGCTCGAACAATACCTGGCCGACAATCGCTTCAAGCGCCTCGAAGAATTGCTTTCCGATATTGCCTTGGGCAATCGCATGCCGGATGCCGTCGCGCGCTCGCTGTTGTCGGCGCAGGGCCATCCGGCGCTCGCCGCGGGGCACAGCAACGAGAAGATACTGATCACCGGCATCGAACGCGGCGTGCTCAGTTTCGGCAACTGCTGTCATCCCGTTCCGGGCGACGAGATCATGGGATTCCTGTCCTCTGGCAAGGGTGTTGTCGTGCATCGCATCGAGTGCCCGAACGTGCCGGAGTTCCGCAAGTCTCCCGAACGCTGTATCGAGATCGGCTGGGACCGCGATGTGGTCGGCGACTACAAGGTCGAGTTGAGCGTCGGTGTCGCCAATCGCCCCGGCGTGCTCGCCCAGGTCGCCACCGCGATTGCCGAAGCCGCCTCGAACATCGAGAACGTCGAATACCAGGAACGCGATTTGATGAATGCGACGTTGGTATTCACCATCGAAGTCAGCAGCCGCCGCCATCTTGCCGATGTCATGCGCGGTGTGCGGCGGCTTTCAGTCGTCGCTGCCGTGCATCGGCTGTAGATTCAACGCCGGAAACGGCGACCGGCAGTGCAAGCCATCCCCTTGAAGGGAAGTGCTTGCAAGCGACCCCGCATACTCCGAATCTCAAGTCCCTAATCCCCAATTCCCAATCCCTAATCCCGAGCCCCAAAAAACATGCGCACGATCATCCACAGCGACCAAGCCCCAAAAGCGATCGGCCCGTATTCGCAGGCCGTGCGCGTTGGCAATACCGTGTACCTGTCCGGGCAGACGCCGCTCGATCCGGCCACCGGCGAGATGATCGAAGGCGACATCAGCGCACAGGCACGGCGCGTGTTCGATAACCTACAGGCGGTATGCAAGGCCGCCAATGGCAGCTTCGATCAGATTGCGCGGGTCGGGATTTATCTAGTCGATCTTGCGGATTTCGCCGCCGTCAACGCGGTGATGAAGGAGTACTTCAAGGAACCGTATCCAGCGCGTTCGACGATTGGTGTACGTGCGTTGCCGCGTGGCGCGGCGGTCGAGGTCGATGCGATTCTGGTTTTCGATTGAGCGTTAGTGGTTGCCATCGAATCAGCGCATCTGCACGAATAGCAGGTTGATATAGAGCATCATCACGATCAACGATGCCAAGGCGGCTATTGCCTGCACCAGGATTCGTGGGGACAGGAATGCGGGGACTGCAATCAGAAGCCATATGACGCGCAACCCGGCATCGAGATCGGCCTTCGGCGTTTCTCCAGTCAGCATCCATTGCTGAAAGAAAGTCGAAAACACCAACAATCCGAGAATGCCAAAAAATACCTTGCGCTTGGCGATGAAAGCCTGCGCGAGTTCGTGGCCATTCAAGTGCAGGTCGACTGGCAGAACCAGGTAAGTCAGGATGTACAGCAGAGACGGCACGATCATGAACGCCGCGTACGAAAAGAAGGTCCACTCGGGTAGCTCGCGCAAGCCGTAACACACCCACCATATCTGCAGATGGGCCAGCACCAGAGTGGCGATGACGCACATGACCCACCATGCTGGGGCGAGGCTGCGTCCGTCGCGCACCAGGCGCGCAATGCCGGACAGCAGCTGCGCCAGACCAAGGCCGATGATGATCGACAGGAGTACCGAAAAGTATTCGAAACGAGTCATGCTGGCATCGTCGTGATTACCTGTGGCGAATGGTATCGCGCCCGCGCCGGCAGATCGCTTGATACCCTAGCATCATGGCGACGCCCAAGCGTTCGACACCCGATCAATCGATAAACCCTTCCGCGCTGGCGGCGGTCACCACGCTGCCGGGCATCGGGCCTGCGCTTGCGCTGGCATTGTCGCGGATCGGACTCGAGCGCGTGCAGGATCTGTGGTTCCATCTGCCATTGCGTTACGAGGATCGCACGCGCGTCACGCCGATTCGCGAGTTGCGCATTGGCGAGAGCGCGCAAGTCGAAGGGCGTATCGAAGCAGTCGAGCGCAGCTTTCGTTTTCGGCCACAGCTGCGCGTCGCGATTGGCGATGATTCCAATTCGACCCTGGTGCTGCGCTTCTTTCATTTCCGCGCTGCGCAGGTAGCGCAAATGGAACCTGGCGCACGACTGCGCTGCTATGGTGAGGTGCGCCATGGTGCGCACGGACCCGAGATCGTGCATCCGCAATACCAGCGCATCGCCGACAGCGATGTCGGCACGGTCACCGATCGGCTCACGCCTATCTATCCGACCACCGAAGGGTTAGGCCAGAAACGTATCGCAGCAGTAATCGCCAAGGCACTGCAGTTGCTGCCGGCAGATTCTGCGCTGGAGCTGATTCCACCTCATCTACTGCAACCGCTGGGATTTACCGGATTGCGCGAAGCCTTGCTGACCGTGCACCGTCCGCCGGCCGATGCCGATGTTGCGGCGCTTGCGCTAGGCTCGCACCCGGCGCAACAGCGTCTCGCATTCGAGGAATTGCTGGCGCGGCATCTCGGTCTGCGTCGACTGCGCGCGCAGTTGCGCACGCATGTCGCGCCGGTCTTGCGCGGCAGCGGGCAATTGCAGCGCGCGCTGTTGAAAAACCTCGCGTTCAAATTGACCGCCGCGCAACGCCGTGTCGCGGCGGAAATCGCTCGCGATATCGGCTTGCGCGAACCGATGCTGCGTCTGGTCCAGGGCGATGTCGGTTCCGGAAAAACTGTTGTCGCCGCGCTTGCCGCGTTGCAGGCTGTCGAGGCCGGACAGCAGGCGGCGATCATGGCACCGACCGAACTGCTCGCCGAACAACATCTGCGGTCGTTTCGCGATTGGCTCGAACCACTCGGTGTCGATGTCGTCTGGTTGGCCGGAAAAATTCAGGGCAGGGCGCGCGCAGCGGCGCTCGCGGCGGTCGCGACGATCGCCGCCGTGGTCGTCGGCACCCATGCCTTGATGCAAGAGGCCGTTGCGTTCCGCCGGCTCGGGCTCGTCATCATCGACGAGCAGCATCGCTTCGGCGTGCATCAACGGCTTGCCCTGCGCGACAAGGGGCGTAGCGCCGATGAGGTGCCGCATCAACTGGTGCTGACGGCGACACCGATTCCGCGCACTCTCGCGATGACGGCGTACGCCGATCTCGATATCTCGGTGATCGACGAACTGCCGCCCGGCCGCACGCCCGTGCAAACCGTTGCGATCTCCAACTCACGCCGCAACGAAGTTATCGAACGCATCCGCGCCGCTTGCGGCGAGGGACGCCAGGCCTATTGGGTGTGTACCTTGATCGAGGAATCCGATGTACTGGAAGCACAGGCGGCGGAAGTCGCGCTGGCCGAATTGACCCACGCATTGCCGGCCTTGCGCATCGGTCTCGTGCATGGCCGTCTGAAAGCCAACGAGAAAACGGCAACGATGGCTGCGTTCAAGTCGGGCGACATCGATCTGCTCGTAGCAACGACGGTCATCGAAGTCGGCGTCGATGTGCCGAATGCGAGCTTGATGGTGATCGAGAATGCCGAGCGCCTCGGCCTCGCTCAGCTGCATCAGTTGCGCGGTCGCGTCGGGCGTGGAAGCCAGGCATCGAGTTGCGTGCTGTTGTATCGAGCGCCGCTGTCGGCACTTGCCAAAGAGCGCTTGCAGGTAATGCGCGAGACCACCGATGGCTTTCGCATCGCCGAAAAGGATTTGCAACTGCGCGGTCCCGGCGAACTGCTTGGAACGCGGCAGACCGGTCAGCTCGAATTTCGCATCGCCGATCTCACACGCGATGCTGGGTTGCTGCCTGCCGTGCAGCGGGTTGCCGATGACCTGCTTGCCAACGATCCGCCGCGCGCCGAGAAACTTGTCGCGCGCTGGGTCGGAGGTGCTGCGCGCTACGCTGGCGCGTGATTGAAAGGTATGCTGCCACACCAAAAGAACTTCGGATATTCCATGCCGCCCGATACAACGCAGACAAAAAAACCTGGTCTTTCGCTGATCGGCGCACCGACCGATATCGGTGCCGGCGATCGCGGTGCGTCGATGGGGCCTGAAGCGCTGCGCGTCGCCGGTCTGCCGCAAGCTCTGCTCGCGCGCGGGTTCGATGTTATCGATCGCGGCAATCTCGCCGGTCCGCTCAATCCGTGGTTGCCACCGACCAACGGCTATCGGCACCTCAATGAGGTCGTCGCCTGGAACCGACTGGTCATGGATGCGATGTACTTAGAGCTGAGTGCCGATCGATTGCCGATCCTTCTCGGTGGCGATCATTGCCTCGCGACGGGCTCGATCGCTGCCGTTGCTCGCCATTGCCGCGAGCGCAACAAGAAACTCGTTGTGTTGTGGTTCGACGCGCACGCCGATTTCAATACCAGCGAATTGACGCCGTCGGGAAATATTCACGGCATGCCGGTCGCCTGCCTGTGCGGATACGGTCCGCGCGAATTGACCGAGATCGGTGGGCCTGCACCGATGATGACGCCGGCCGCGTTTCGCCAGATCGGAATTCGCTCGGTGGATGCCGGAGAGAAACGACTCGTGCAGGAAGTCGGCATCGATATCTACGACATGCGCTACATCGACGAGATCGGCATGCGCAAGGTCATGGACGAAGCACTCGAAGGCGTCGATGGCGACACCCATCTCCACGTCAGTTTCGATGTCGATTTTCTCGACCCGTCGATCGCGCCGGCGGTCGGTACGACCGTGCCCGGTGGTCCGAACTACCGTGAGGCGCAGTTGTGCATGGAGATGGTCGCCGACTGCGGGCGCATGGGCTCGCTCGACATCATGGAATTGAATCCCGCATTCGACGAGCACAACCGTACCGCCATCCTTGCCGTCGATCTGGTTGAAAGCCTGTTCGGTAAATCGACCTTGATGCGCAGTTGACTGCGTGAGCCGCTGGTAGCAAAAAATCGAGTAGGTCGCATCTCGGATGCGACTTGGAGCATTCTGCGGTTGGCGCATCCGAATCGGCGCATCCGAATCGGTGCATCCAAACGGCGCATCCAAGATGCGCCCTACGAACATGCGGCAATCGACGCGCAATCCCAATC